>CANETI010000148.1 GCA_947440715.1 Planctomycetota bacterium
AGCAACGGTGACGTGGCTGCATTGTTTTTTACGGGTCGAACTGCGGCCACGCGAAGCAGGGCGGAAACGCTTAATGGTGAAACCGGAATCGACGCGAGCGTCCGTAACCTTTAAATCCATCGGATCCACACCACCGACAGCGGCAGCATTGGCGACAGCGCTTTCCAGCACTTTGCGCAACACCACTGAACCACGGCGTTCTTGGAAGCGGAGAATATTAATCGCATCTTCTACGCGACGACCCTTAATCAGATCGGCTGAAGGACGAACCTTCGTAGGACTGATACGAGCATTACGGCCAACGGCCTTAAATTCGATGTTACTCACGGTGTACCTGCCTTTTTGACGACACCTTTTTCGCCACCGTGACCGGTGAAGCGACGAGTGATTGAGAATTCGCCCAATTTATGGCCGACCATATTGTCGGTAATAAAGACCTGGGTGAAACTCTTGCCGTTATGCACCGAGAACGTGTGGCCGATAAAATCGGGCACTACGGTGCAGGCACGTGCCCAGGTTTTAATTGGGGTGCGCGCTTCGTCTTGTTTTTGCTTTTCGACTTTGCCGAGAAGCTTGATGTCCACATAGGGACCTTTACGGGAACTGCGGCTCATGGCTTATTTATTCTCCGCGGTCAGGGTCTTGCCGTCGCGACGGCGAATGATGAACACATTACTACGGCTCTTACGCTTACGCGTCTTGGTGCCTTCAAGCACGCCCCATGGCGTACAGTGTTGACGACCGCCGTTACTATGACCTTCACCACCACCCAGCGGATGGGCGACTGGATTCATAGCATTACCGCGAACGGTTGGGCGAATGCCCTTCCAGCGGTTACGACCAGCTTTACCAATCTTACGAACGTTGGCGTCAGAATTGCCAACTTCACCGATAGTGGCGCGGCTACTTGATGGAACGCGACGCAATTCGCCCGAAGGCAGCGAGATAATGGCGACATCGCCATCAACTGCCATTAAGCGCGCATAAGCACCAGCCGAACGAACTAGCTGACCACCACGACCAGGCTGCAATTCCACATTATGGACATTCAAGCCTTGCGGGATGTGTTTGAGTTGTAAGCAATTACCAATCGCTGGTTCACCCGTCGCGCTGAAACTTTGCACTTTAGCGCCGACGTTGAGGTCTTTGGCGGCCAAGATGTAGGCTTTGGTGCCGTCGACGTAATAAATTAAAGCGATGCGGCAGTTACGGTTTGGATCGTATTCGATCGCGACCACGTTGCCTGCGATATCGACCTTGCTACGGGTGAAATCAACGAGGCGATATTGGCGCGCATGACGGTCGCCTTTATGCCAGCACGTGATGCGACCAGTGCTGTTGCGGCCAGCATGATACGGCAGCTTTTCCAGCAATGATTTTTCAGGCTTATGTTTGGTGAGCTCTTTAAAGTCCGGAATCGTCGCGTGGCGCGATCCTGGGCTTGAGGTGGATAATTTACGGAATCCCATGTTAGACCCCCTCGATCTTTTGGCCGTCGGCAATTTGCACGATGGCTTTCTTCCAAGCTGCGGTGAGGCCCGGTACGCGATTATTACGCATACGGCGTTCTTTGCCGCGACAGTTCATGGTGTTCACGCCGACCACATCGACTTTGAACAACGCCTTGATGGCATCTTTGATTTGAATTTTATTCGCATCGGGATGCACATCGAAGGTGTACTTAGCAAATTTATTTTGCAGGTAGACCGACTTTTCGCTGATGCGCGGACGGCGAATGATATCGTAGGGGTTCATGCGCTCTCCTTCTTATTGGCCTTGAGTTCAACCACTAAGGCATCAAGCGCCGAGCGCGTGAAGATGAGGTTGCTATGGCGCAGAATGGTACCGGCGTTGAGATTGCGGCGTTCCGAAATATCCGTGCGAGGAATATTGCGGGTGCTCAAGTAGAGGCTTTCTTGATGGCCTTCACTGACCAGTAAGTTGCCTTTGCCCGAGAACCCAGCTTTTTTCAGGAACCCAGCGACGGTCTTGGTATTCGGCTTGGACAAGTCCAAACCTTCAACCGCAAAGATGCCGCCTTTTTCCAAGCGATAGCGCAAGCCCGAGAGCAATGCGATACGGCGTTGACCAGCTGGTAATTGGTACGAGTAATCACGTGGTTCAACCGTTTTAGCGTGACCGCCGCCAACCCAGACAGGCGAGCGCGTCGAACCAGCACGAGCACGACCAGTGCCTTTTTGCTTCCATGGCTTTTTACCACCACCAGCAACTTCGTCGCGCTTTTTGGTTTTATGCGTTCCCTGGCGCAAACTGGCAAGATGCGCAATCAACGCTTCTTTAAGTAAGGCACGGCGAACCGTTTTATCCAGCAAGGCCGGATCTAAATCGAGGGTGCCGGTTTCGGCGCCGCTAGCATTGAAGATTTTAATTTGTGTCATGGCTGTCCCTTTATTCCCTTTCCTTATATCTGTTGGATGGCAACCAAGCCACCATTGGGTCCGGGGATCGCGCCCATGATCACGACGAGATTACTTTCTGCGTCGATGCTAACGATCTTTAAATTCTTGATGGTCACTTGTTCATCGCCGTAGTGACCGGCCATTTTCTTGCCTTTCCAAACACGACCCGGATCCATACGGCAACCGATCGAGCCAGGACCGCGGTGACCCATGGTACCGTGGGTCATTTTGTGGCCTTTGAAATTCCAACGTTTCATAACGCCGGTGAAGCCGCGACCTTTGATTTGACCCGTGACCGACACCATTTTCTTCGCGTCGAGCAAGGAGACCAACAAATGTGCGCCCAGTTTTACTTCTTCGGCTTTCATGCCGGCAGGAACTGGCACTTCGCGTAAGAAGCGACGGACGGCGACGTCCGCTTTCTTATATTCACCAGCGAGTGGCTTGGTGACTTTACGGCGCTTATCGCCAACCGCGACTTTCACGGCGCTATGGCCATGTTTTTCGACGGTCTTCACTTCAACGACATCGTTTGGTAGGCATTCGACGACCGTCACGGCGATAGCATTATTGCCATCAAATACGCGGGTCATGCCAACTTTAGTTCCATAGAGAGCAACGGTCATGACTTACCTCACCGTTTGCTTGATGGTGATATCGACGCCGGTTGGGACATCGACTTTAGAAAAGACATCATTCGTCTTGGCCGTTGGCTCAAGGATCTCGATGACCCGAGCGTGCGTGCGCAATTCGAATTGTTCGCGTGATTTTTTGTCGACGTGCGGTGAGCGCTGAACGGTAAAGCGCTCGACTTTGGTCGGGATAGGAATCGGACCGGCAACCTTCGCGCCTGTGCGCTTGGCCGTTTCGGCGATGTCCTGGGCAGCCTTATCGAGGATACGATGATCGTACGCCTCGAGGCGGATTTTTATCTTCTCTTTCACAATGTACTCCCACTTCGATCAAGATCGAAGCCAGCACTGAGTGCTGCAGTGAGCCCTGGAACTTGGAAGATCGAGTCGATTTCATTGGCTTTGCACGAGGCAAAACGAGCGAAAAAGTCTGATTTTTCCGTGCAAATTGGCGGGGCTTGTCGCCAATTTGCAGCCCCCAGAGGTTCAGACTGACTGTCAGTCCGTACGTGGGTGGGGAGGCGCAAGATATGACGATGTTTTTTTTCGCAAGGTCTTTCTCGTCGCCGTCTGATTTTTTCGTTAATTTTATTGAGAACGAAGGCTTTTGACTGGTCCGATGTCCGATGTCCTGCGTCGGACCAGTCAGTCAGCTATCCCAAACCCCCTGCTCAATCATCGCTTTTGTCGCGGCTCCAGCCCAGTCTTTATTTGCGGCTGGATTGGCTGGACTAGGGTGAGGAATAGTCGCAAGTTTAAATGGCACAACAGCTTGGATACGTTCCCCTGCCTCAGCAGCGAAGCGGCCGACCCCCACTAACCAAGTTGCCTGCACGACCTTCATAACCTCGATTAAATGCTGATCACAGGCGGTTTGGATGATTTTTTGCGCGTCTTTCGGCAAGTGATCGGGGGTAAAATTGCGCCCACTTTCCTCCATAAAGGCTAACGGACACCAGTTCACGACAAAGTGATCACGAAAAAAATTCTCTGGAGTCCGATAGCGCTGGGCAAATAAGCCCCACAACCGGCGACCACTGACTTCGCTACGCGTGCATTTTAGGCCGGTTATCGGGCGTTTTGGGTGCTCATTGGCTGGTTTACGCACCATCGCATCCAGCTTTAACCAATCGCGAACCGCCGCAACTTCACCAAAGGGAACGCCGGTTTGTGCCATACCAAATGGACCTGGATTCATACCTAAAAACAGGACTTTTTTCTTCCCGGTCCCATAGCGTGTCGCGTACAAGTCGTGCATTTCCCAGGCATACGTCAACGGATCGTAGATATGGGTCACCGGTGGCGGCGCAGTGACCTGACGCAGCTGGATCGATAACGCCTTCGCCGCAGTGGATAGTGTAGCCGTTGGCACCCTTGTACGCTCGCGCCCCACTTCTGCTGGGTCAACGATGAAAATGACGACCTCTTCACCCACCGTCACCCAAGGTAACGCTGGTCGATTGTCAGGTCGGTGCCAAATGCGACAAATCACTGCAAGTCATGAGCGAAAACCAACCACAAGATCCCTGGGCACGCGCGCTGATTGAGCAAAATCAACGATGGCTCACTGCATTTTTTCTCGCTTCCACCGGGGACCGCACCGTCGCTGACGATTTGGTTCAAGAAGTTTTCCAACAGGCACTCACCAGTCAGCATAATTACGATCCAGATAAACCTTTTGGCGCCTGGTTGCGCGGTATTGCTCGCCACCTGTTGTTTCGCCATTATCGCACCTCGAAAAGGCAAATGCTGCCACTCGGTGATAAAATTATTGAGCATTTAGATGCTGCCGCCAGCGAAGCCGAACATCGATTTATTGATCCTGATTGGCAGCCATCGCGCTTAGCAGCACTCAGATCCTGCATGGACGAATTAACCGAACGCGTACGCGCGATGTTGACGCTGAAATACCAAGAAGAATTAGCGTCGAAAGATATTGCTGATCGTTTCCGCATGAAAACCAATGCCGTGGATATGGCCATCAGCCGTGCGCGCCGCGTATTGGAAGACTGCGTCAGCAAAAAATTGGAACAGACATCTCATGAGTGACCGCCTTATTGATCGCTGGGTGAGTGGCTCGGCCAGCGCTGAGGATCGTGCTGAGCTTGTTGATTTAATTGAAGCTGATCCTTCCTTGGTCGCGAAATTATATCGCGCCGCCGAACGGGAATGTGACCTCCATGATTTTTACGGCACCACCCGAGTTATTTCGTTGCAGCCACCACGCGCAAACACGCGCAATTTCCAGCGTCCCCGCACGCGTTTGACACGTGTGCGTTGGATCCCAATGGCAGCAGCCGTTGCCGCATTACTGGTTATCGGTGTCCTTTTAGTGAGTGTCATGGAATCGCGACGCGAACTAGTCGGCACGCCAAGCGTCGTAGCTAAGCCAACGGCGACCCCTGCCGACACGGCACGCAGTGCCTCCACACTTCCGGTGGCAGAAAACCCCATTTTTCCAGAGCCCGCCTTTACAAAAGATATCCCACTGCCAACCGTCGCTGCCCGTCCAACGAATAATACGACAGGAAAAACGTCAGAACTGCTGGCAACAAAACCCAAGCCAATGATGGTCCCGCCGAGCCAACCCCTTATCGCCCGCGCCACGCCACCAGTTGCCGTTGCGGTAAGTGGTTTTGACCGTGTTGATGGCGAATTAAAAGATGAAACCGGTGATTTAGTCATGCGCTATTCCTTGCGCGCGCCGACAACGTTGCCTAATCATCCACAATTAGGCTTACTGCTCGCTTTCCATGGCGCTGGCGGCAATGAAAATTATTTGGCCGATCCGCTGTTAAAAGCCCTTGCGCAATCTGGTCGCCAACCGGACATGGTGGTTGCGGCCTTGAAATCATCTGGTGATAATTGGGCCGCCAAAGACGAAACGAATATTATTTCATTCATTAATTGGGCCTTGCGTACCTATCCCATCGACCCACGGCGGATCATTATTCAAGGCACGTCAAATGGCGGTTGGTTGGTCAATTATTTCGGCTCGCGCCATCCTGAATTAATTGCCGGAGTGGTTGCTGTTTGTGGTGGCAATGGCTTTGAAATGCCTGCCAAACGACCGGTTAATGCCAACGAAACGGGTTTTGAATATTACGTCATTCACGGCACCGCCGACGAAGATGTTCCCGTCAAACATGCGCGAGCGGTAACTGACGCTCTGCGTTCAAATGGTTACCGCTATGTCTATCGTGAATATCCAGGCGTTGGTCATGATGTCTTTGGTGATAAAGAAACTCGCGCTGATTCCGCATCATGGATGACGCGGTTACGCCACAAAACGATGCCGCTAACAGAAGCCGATCGCAAAACGCTTGCCGCTTATAATAGAACCGATCAAGCCGAAACCTTACTGCTATCTGAAGCAGGTGCGCAAACCCTCATTCGCATCGGTGGTTTACCGGTTGAAAAAATTCTTGCCCGCGCCTTACGCTCAAAAAATCCCGCCGTTCGAGCGCAAGCCACTACCTTATTTGCCGACACCAGTTGCATGCCCGGCGCAAGTGCCCTGCTAGCAGGTGGACTTGATGATAAAGAGGCAA
>CANETI010000149.1 GCA_947440715.1 Planctomycetota bacterium
CTGCTTCTCATAATTGCCTGAATTTTTTCATCGGCAGATAAATTATTATCGACAATCCGCACGACGATCTTTATAAGATTGCATCCTGCTTTATCGTCAAAATTGACGGTATTATCACCAAGGCGAAGCTTACTAAGCAACAGACTGACATCCTGAATAGGGTCATTGCCCGTAAGCAAATCGTTGTCGATAACTTTGAAAATGACTTCGTCAGCATTTATGCTCTTACTATCGTATTTAACTTTTGGTAATTTGATGGCCTGATCAACGGAAACCTGACCGCTTAGAATGGAATCTTTTAGCGATAGTCCAACCGGGATCCAATCTGCGATCAGCGAATCATCCATCGTTTCACTTTGATAGACCTGATTTCCCTTCCACAGCACTTGATAAAAAACGTCAGGGGCACTGTTGCCATTATCCCAGGTTTTCCCGTTCGCCTTTTGCGGCTGAACTTCTACTGATTTGAGGTAGATGAGGTATTCGTTCCCGTCGACAAGATTCCCAACCGCTGATTCACCTTTAGTGCTCTTTTCTATCGTTTCATTATTATCGGCTTTTGTGAAATAATAAAATAAACTAATCGCAGACGCGATTAGGCAAACTAGCATGATCACATAAGAGACATACGAAGATTTATTACCGCTGCTTACCGTTTCGTTTTTCGCGGGTCCATTTTCCACAGTTATTCTCACTGGCACCTTTGCCTGATCATCCGTCGTTTTGCTTGGTTCAGGCATACTTGGTTTCCTGTTATTCATTTACCGCGTACATAGATATTAAGCCTTCCGAGCTTTAGAACTTTCTCATTATTTTATTGGCTGATTGCTGGCTCTGGTCACCGCTTTGGGTTTTTCGCCAGCCAAACGCACAGGGGGTAAAACTAATGGCATGGGCAACGCACCAAGTGCCGCGGTTAATGCGGGAGCGTCGCTCATGCGTTCAAGTTTGCCGTAGGGGATATTTTTTTCTTCGCTGATTGCGACGAAGGCAGTACGTTCGCGTAATCCTTGATAAATAATTTCGACATTATCTAAGCGCATACGATGCGTGGTTTCTTCAAACACGGCTTTGTCCGCACGACCGACAAAGACATCGCCTTGGTAGAGGCCCAGAAATCTTACTGGTCCATCAACTGGTTGGTCTTTGAGGGCGCTGAGGACCACCTCCTCAGCGGCATCACGTTGGTAATGGGCGCGCGGTGCACTGACATAAACCACGCCACCCTGTCCTGGGAGTCGCATTAATACGGTAATAAATTCCAGTTCTTCGAATACCGACCCTTGTTGTTTAACCCGCTCGGCCTGCAAGTACGCGGGCAGTCCGCCTTGTTCATCCCACCAATGCACCACCACCAATCCCTGAGCACCTGGAGGCGGCAAGGTTTCTTTGTCACCACAGCCTCCAATCACGCAGGCGACCAAGCAGAGCCACAACGCAACCTTTCGGCGACTAAATTCCGCTTTTCGTCCGGGCATGGTTCCAACGCTATGTTGAAAGCCTGGTTTCACCATCCTGCTTTAGAGGTGGCTAACCGGTTTTGGTGTTCTTGTTTCCAACCCCTGAGTCGCCGCCTTGACCAAGATTACACCTCCGACAGACTCCCCCCCTCCAGTAAGCGCCCGTGCGGACCTAGCCCGCATGTATCAGGCTTGCCATCACAAGCGCTTTAACAAGCGCACCAGCGCCCTATTCAAGGAGTGGCCGTGAGCGACATTCGTAATAAAGTTATCGATATTATTGCCGACCGTTTGAGCCGCGACAAAGCCACTATCACCGAAGCGAGCAATATCGTCGCTGATCTTGGCGCAGACAGCCTCGATATCGCTGAAATCATGATGGACTTGGAAGATGCTTTCGGCGTTAAGCTGGAAGAAGACCAAGACCTTAAGACCATTGGTGACGTGATTAAATACCTCGAGGGCAAAGTCGCTAAGTGAATTATCACCAGCGGCGGCATCTACTATGCCCAATCGACGAGTGGTCGTCACCGGCATGGGCGTGTTGGCCTGTAATGGCAACAACACGACCCAATTCTGGGACGCATTGAAAGCGGGCCGTCACGGCATCGCCAAATTTACGACTATCGATAGCGCCAAGCATAAAACCCGCTTTGGCGGTGAAGTACGTTTGGACAATGTCGCATTGGTCATCGGTGATCCCAAGCAAGCTAAACGCAAAGATCGTTTCGTCTTATTAGCGCTTCATGCAGCGCACGAAGCAATGGAGCAAAGCGGTTTAGATTTCAAAAATTGGGCGAATCCATTTCGTGTCGGTTGCGTCGTTGGCTCTGGCATTGGTGGCCTAAAAACAATTGAAGAAGAATGCGCAACCATGGCCGCCCGTGGCCCATCACGCGTCAGTCCCATGTTGGTTCCCAAAATGATCGTCGACAGCGCGGCTGGCGATATTTCGATCGTTTATGGCGCCAAGGGTCCTAATTATTCCATTACCACAGCGTGCGCGACTGGTTCGCACTGTTTAGGCGCAGCGTTCCATCATATTCGTCACGGTTTGTGCGATGTGATGATTACTGGCGGCGCCGAAGCACCAATTACTGATCTGGGCGTTGCTGGCTTTAATGCGATTACCGCATTATCGACGCGCAACAGCAGTCCGGAAACGGCGAGCCGTCCATTTGATAAAGATCGCGACGGCTTCGTTATTGGCGAAGGCGCTGGCGTGCTCGTTTTGGAAGAACTGGAACACGCTAAAAAGCGTGGTGCCGTTATTTTTGGTGAAGTCGTTGGTTTCGGCTGCACCGGCGATGCCTACCACGAAACCGCACCGGATCCAACCGGCGCTGGTGGCGTGGGCTGTATGCAGATGGCCTTGGCGGATGCCAAGCTCTCACCAGAACAAATTGGTTACATCAACGCCCACGGAACGTCGACCAAATACAACGACGCTGGCGAAACCATGGTCATCAAGACGGTCTTTGGCGCACACGCGAAAAAGCTCCCCGTTTCGAGCACCAAGTCGATGACTGGTCACACGTTAGGTGCAGCTGGCGGTATCGAAGCCATCGCCTCGCTGTTAGCGCTACGCGACGGAATTCTGCCTCCGACCATCAACTACGCGACGCCTGATCCTGACTGCGATTTGGATTACGTGCCCAATGTCGCGCGCAAACAGCAGGCAGAATATGCGCTGTCGAATAATCTTGGATTTGGCGGCCATAATGCTTCGGTGATCTTCCGCCGCTTTACCGGTTAATTAGCCCGGTTTTGTCTAAGTTTAGCAAAACCGGACTAACAGTTGCCCAAGCCAATTGAATCACCACACTGCCGCGCCCTCAGGTAAGGATCGGCATGACCACGGTGACTTTCATAGACAAAAAGCGTATTCGTGACGAAGTGATCGAAATCCTGTGCAATAAATTGCACAACTTGCCTCATCCAGGTGATGACGACGAATTCGATTACGAACACCAAGCGCTGGTGCCCGACATCACCAAAGATCCTTTAGACATCGCTGAAGTGTCGATGGATTTAGAAGATGCCTTCGGCGTTAATTTCGACGAAGCCCTACCTGGTGAAGCGGGTTTAGAAACCATCGGTAAGGTCGTAGAATATTTAAACGCGCGCATCAATACCCCGCGCAAAGAAGCAAAACCTAAATAATTGCTATTCAGGCCCCTCTTTCGCCTACGGCGAAAGCCCCAGCTGCGCTGGGTTTCCGGCTGCGCCGGAAGTGCCCTTGTTTTCAGTTGGGGGGCGATCGCCCCCCAACAACGCGCCTCCGGCGCTGCCCCCACTTTCGCGCCATTACGCCAACCACCTGCCTAAGTAATTACATAATTATTCTTATTAACTAAGAGCTAACCACTAGCGCACATTTGTTTTCGCGCTTGGTTAATAATAAAAAAAACCGCTACGATTCAGTCGTGGCGGTTTTTTTGCTTACTGTGCTAGATTGGTAGTCGGCAAAACTAATTTTGCTTCATCTTCAAATTGAGCCAACAACGCCGCCGCCAACATGGTTTGATCAATGCTCCACTTGGGCAACTTCTCTATCAAAAAAACTAATAGCGTTGGTGCCTGCGCGGTGCTTTGTTTCGCCGCGCGACGTTTAAGTGCATTATGATATCCATCAATTATCGCCTGCTGATCTAAGGTACCAGCTTGCAGCAATGACACGCGCTCAGGTGATAAACGACAGGCTAATAAACGTGATTGAGTCGTTAACGAACGATCGTCTGGCTGCTGATCCACTGGCAAAGCCATCGCCGACATCGTTAGCACAACCGCCGCTTTAATTTGCTTCGTCGCAACATCGTCGGGCGGCGTATGGGCTTTGCAGCTCACGAGCAGGACAACCATCAAGCATCCGATGAATAGGCGCATGGCGGGATAATGCCTTGGGTCCGGAGGTCCGGAAGTCCGGAGGTCCGGAAGTCCTGCGTGATCGGTAATTTATTCACCACGGACAGCTATTTTGTGGCTGCAGAAAGGCGGGGCCATGATTCCTTCAACCATGCGCATTGAACTAGCTCAATGGCTCCAGCCTTTCTGCAGCTAAATTAATCGCCCCCGTCTATGCCAAAACTCTACGAACAGGCAGGACTTCCGGACTTCCGGACTTCCGGACTTCCGGACTTCCGGATTTTCAGCACAATCCCACCCATGTTATCATCATTAACCCCCTACTACTGGCTCATGCGCTTGACGTTTTTGAAACTCATGGCCTATCGCATGCGTTACCTGACTGGCATTGCGACGTATGGAATTTTTGTTGGTGGGCAATTTGCGATATGGCAGGCCGTGTTCACGGCCAAGGAATTGGGGCCGACGGATACCCTGGGTGGATTAACTTTTGCCCAGCTCACCACCTATTTGGCCGTTGGTTATATCGCACGCGCGGCTTATTTTACCAATACGGACAGTGAAATTGCCGCGCGTTTTCAAAGTGGTGATGTGACCATCGATTTATTACGTCCACTCAGTTTTCACGGCCAGTGGTTAGCGCAAGCTGCGGGCGAAACGGCTTTTCGTATTCTCTTCTTTGCCTTACCAATGAGTGTCGTATTAGTGCCGATCTTTGGCGTGGCGTTACCGAGTGGTGATGGCTGGTGGCAATTCCCTGTGCTGTTTGTGCTCGCGTTTATCATTAATGCCGAACTCAACATCATGGCCGGAAGCGCCAGTTTTTGGCTCGAAGACATTACCGGACTCATGAGCCTAAAACGCAATGTGATGATGTTGCTCTCTGGCGTGCTCGTACCATTGCACTACCTGGGTGAAACGCTGTCCGCGATCACTACCGTGCTGCCGTTCGCGTTAATTTCTTACTACCCGACGATGGCTTACGTCGGACAATTAGGCGTAGACGGTCACCCAACCGGACTGCAGGCTTTAACCCTCGGTGTCGTCTGGTGCCTGGTGCTCCGCGCAGGGAATATTGCCCTGTGGCGCTTAGCGGCTCGACGTTTAGAAGTGCAAGGAGGCTAAATCGTGGATGATCGCACCAGCGTGCTGCTCAATTTGAAACAGCTGATCGAACTCGATCAGGCTGCTGGCATTGAATTTATTTTACGCGAACCCGCCGCAGTGAACGCGACTTCGGCACCGACTCCTGTGCCAGCTAAAGCCCCCGTTACTGCACGTGCCCAAGTCGCACCCGCTCCCATTATTTCCGCGCCAAAACCAGCAGTGCCCGTTACCCCTACGTTATCGACCGCGACTACCGCCAACGATACGCTCGCCTCCATCGCTCAAGAAATCGCTGACTGCAAAGCCTGTCGCTTATGCGATGGTCGACGCCACACCGTACCAGGCGAAGGACTTTCCACGCCTATTTTATTATTTGTCGGTGAAGGTCCTGACGCCGATGAAGACGCGCAAGGTCGCCCTTTCGTTGGCGCTGCGGGGCAATTACTCGACAAAATGATAACCGCGATGGGGTTATCACGCGACCAAGTATTCCTGACTAATATCATTAAATGTCGCACCCCAGGCAATCGCACACCGGAAATCGAAGAAATTAATGCCTGTCTTCCATTTCTTAAACGCCAAATCGCCGTGCTCAAACCCAGCGTCATTTGTGCGTTGGGCAACACACCGTTACGCGCGCTCACCGGCAACGATAAAGCCGGTATCACCCGCATGCGCGGTCAACAATTGTCGTACAATGGCATCACCATGATTCCTACGTTTGATCCCAGTTTCTTACTGCGAAATCCTGACGCCAAAAAACCATGCTGGGAAGACTTACAAACCGTCCTCAAAGTCATGGGCCGCGAACCACCCAAACGCGGTTAAGCGACATTAACAGGCGACCTTTAAAAATATAACCACCTCGTTCGACGGTCTGTTGCTCTGCAGCGCACAAAATGGTTGTAGAACGTGGTATCATACGCCTGCGGGGGCAGCGCCGGAGGCGCGTTGTTGGGGGGCGATACCCCCAACTGAAAACAAAGCCACTTCCGGCGCAGCCGGAAACCCAGCGCAGCTGGGGCTTTCGCTCAATGCTATTAAGCTAACGACTTGAAAGGCAAAAATCATTTACAGGAGGACCAGAGCAACGGAGGGTGCTAATGGATTTCTTCTATTAATGCTAGCTAGGGGCGCTTTCTTACCTCTCTC
>CANETI010000150.1 GCA_947440715.1 Planctomycetota bacterium
CGTCGTCCCACGACTCCACAATGGCAGGGGGCCGAAGTCGCGACGACCGTTTTGACGCCCAATATTGGCAGTATTGAAGATGTTAATGCCTTCTTAATTAAATCCGGACATAGTTGGGTAGCACCAGATCGCTGCTTAAAATGTGTTTTATATGTCGCTAAATGTTCAACTGGTGAAGTCACCGTTGCCGCCTTCATTCCTGGGAATCGTCAGGTCAACGACGTAAAATTAACCAATGCCATCACTCGCCATTTAATGGATCGCGGTCCGGTTTTAGAGCTGCGTCCGATGCACGCCGAAGAAGTAACCACGGCAACCAGCGCCAAGCCAGGATTTGCCGGACCAACCGACAAACTGAAAGTAAATTATCTCATTGTTGACCCGAGCGTGCCGCGCTCATTGCCGCTTGTCGTTGGCGCCAATCAAACCGATCATCATATCGTTGGGTTTCAATTGGACCGCGATGCCGCCAACGTAAAAATGCTCAGCGACGATATTGTTACGGTTGAAAGTGGCGATGGCTGTCCACGTTGCAGCAATGGCACCCTCGCACAAAAACGTGGCATCGAAGTCGGTCATATTTTTAAATTAGGCACGAAGTATTCGCAGGCGTTAGGCGCGCAATTCGCTGGCCAAGATCAAAAATTACATCCGTTTATTATGGGCTGTTACGGCATTGGTTCATCGCGTGTCGTTGCTGCGGCAGTAGAACAACATAATGATCAAGACGGCATTCGTTGGCCCATGAGTATTGCGCCTTATCAATGCGTCGTGGTACCGGTGGGCAAAGCCGGAGATGCTGCCGTTGAGGGGGCCGCTCAGTCGATTTATGATTCATTAATTAACGCAGGAATTGAAGTCGTGCTAGATGATCGCGATGCCAAACCAGGGGTAAAATTCAAAGATTGGGATTTGATCGGCATTCCCGTCCGTGTCGTCTGTGGCCGTGGAGTCGCAGAAGGCCTGGTCGAATGGAAGCTCCGCGATGGCGTGGCCAGCAATATTCCCTTGGCTGACGCAGCAACACAGGTCATTGCCCATGTACGGGCGGCACTAGCCGCGGCAATGTCGGCAGCAGATACGGCGAAATAGACGACAATAACTTTAAACCTAGCGAAGCGAAATACACAGGGGAATAAATTAAATGGTCCCCCTGTTTTTTTATGGTAAAATTTTCGCTACGTTAGTTTTTTCTCGTTCGTTCATTGAATCGATTAAATTTCTTCGTTATCCTATTTTACCCAAATTTCCGCGTGATAAAAAATCTCTTTCAGCCGATTATTTCATGCTGATTTGAACGCCCATAACACAGCTCAAGTGCGCTTCAAAATTCGATACCGGAACACGCCTTGGCCTGAACTCGACCATTCTTGGTCTACTGAGACCAGGTAATTCTAGGTCTCTAATCGTTGCGCGGTGTACGGCTGCGAAGCCATAAACTCCACAAAGGCCTGAGGGACCGCTCTAAAGTCGTTCAATGAATTCCTCGGTTCCGATTTTAAGACGTCGGCCTTTAGTCCGGTTCCTAACATTCGACGTAAGTCCTGTCTTTGATTGGTTTAGTGATCTTATGTATATTACATAATATACATTATCATACATTACATGTCAGCCTGGCTAGAGGTCCGAAGCCAAGCAAAAGTTATATCACGTTGAGCACGTTCGTGCCCGATCTCCTGACCAAAATTTACAGAATCATGCGCCAAATTCTATCAGACGATGAGCTGGAATCCCTGGGCTACTACGCGCCAAGGTCCGGCCCAGTTAACCGCTCATCAATCTCAGGTCGCCCGTGTAAAATAAATTCCAAATATAGTCTTTGCCAATCGTTGGCGAGTTGATGCTGCGGATAGGCCCGTTCCCAACTACGAAAACGAACGCTGTGTTGTGCTTCGCCACGGATCGGTTCACAAAACTGACGATGATGGCACAGCTCATGGAACAGCACGTGTTCGATGAAAATCCACGGAACCCATGTTCGCCGCAAGCGTGGGTGCAAGGTGATAAATGGGCTCGGTCGACGACGGTAGCTACCAAAGCGAATGGACGACAGATTTCGTGCGCCTGGGTCCCGGCCCCACACGACTAATGGACGCGAAATTGCTCCAAACCACGTGCTATGAACATGATCAAGTGCGCCATCCAAATCGAGGGGCTGCGTAGGCGCAGACAACGCGGGGAAAACAGCGCGTTCCTTCTTGAGTTGTTCTTTGGAGCCCCCCTGTTGGCGTTGATCATGAAAAACATCCATTAAAGCCTGACGTAAAAGCGAACTCGTTTTGCGTCCGCGACTTGCAATCCAAGTCGGCAACTCATGAATGGCTAACGGATGTCCGAATAAACGCTCATGGACACTCACCACGTAGCCGTGCTTTTCTGCTCGCATGCTGAGCATGGTACTGCGATTGTTATTGATACGCAGGCGACAAGTCGGTTGATGACGCTGCAACCAGGTCATTAACCAGGCTTGTTGTGATTTAATTAAATCATCGGAATCAATCATACAAACAAGCGCGTACCAATGCGGAGATCCGTAGCGCCTTCAGCGATTGCGAGCAGAAAATCATGCGACATGCCCATGCTTAAGCGTGGTAATTTGTGCTTTTCGCCACTTACACGTAAGGCGGCAAAGCAACGACGCAAGGTATCGTCATCCGCCTGTTCTCCATCCGAACGTAGTGGCGCCATCGTCATCAATCCAACGACATTTAAAAATTCGAATCGTTGCGCAAGCGACAAACGCTCAGCAATTTCAATTGGTAACATACCCGCTTTAGCATCGTCATTTGCGGTATTCACCTGAAGAAAAACCGACATCCGACGCTGTTGCAATTCACATGCCCGTCCCAATCGTTCGATATGATCCGCATCGCACAAACTATGTAGCGTCGTGCACAACGGGACGATTTTAGCTAATTGCCGTCCCTGAATGCGACCGATATAATGAAAATTTGTTTCATGCGTTGCCGCTTCCGTCATTAACGTCAAATGCTCTAGGCGATTTTCGCCTAGGTCACAAATACCTGCGGCGCGCAGCGGAGCGATAACGGCTGGCGTTTGCTCTTTCGTCACCGCAATTAAACGAACCCCCAGCGGATCGCGACCAACACGACGGCACGTATCTTTGATAAGCGCCTGCACACGCTCTACATTGACGGATATTCTTTGGGCCGTCGCTTGATGCTCAGAAAAATCGTCTGCCGTCATGGTGTTTCCCTACCACGTCAGCGCGTCACCGCTAGTGATGCTCCTTTATTGTGCGGTTTTCTCCTCACCGAGTGCGTCTTCTGCCTTAGCCCATTCGGTCCACGCTTTTATACTCTTATCGCGTGCGATCTCATCAGCGCGCGGATCATAGCCGACGTCCTTTTTCGACAGTGATTTGAGGATGTCGTTGGATTTTCGACGCACGATAACGCTTGGATTTTTCAACCCAGCGAGCAACGCAGGTACGGAATCATTGCCCCCCGCCATTAGATTTTGCTCGGCTTGTTGCGCATCGTTACCCTCAACGCTCGCCAATTGATTGACCATCATCGCTAGGGGATCTTTAGCCGATGTGGCGGCACCAGCTTCTGGTTTAGCATCGCGATCAACAACCCATTCAAAGTTGGTGCCATTTTTTTTCCACCATTGATTTAATTGCTCGACCACTTTTGCGCGATCGGCGGGAGATGCGGTTGGTGAGTAACCCCAATCGTTGCCCGTTATTCGCGTGATTAATTGAATTCCTTTTTCATTCGCGCGTCGATTATCACCAGCCAACACTTTGATCACCGCGGGCACCAAGGACTTTTCACGCAATTCAAATAATCCTTCGGCGGCAATAATAACCACTATAGGATCATTGCTCTGTAACTGTTCGCTGAGGAATACCTTGGGTGAAATGTCATGATTATCATCCCACCACTTCTTCGCTTTTTCTTTCGTTAGTTCAGGACTGTCGGGTTGCAGCGACATTTGTGCAAATGACCGACGCGCAGCCGTCGACACCAACGCTTCGCTATGTCCCATGAGCTCTATAAGACGTGGAATAATACGACGATCTTTCATGAGTGGAGCTATGTAGGCAAACATTTCCAAGTCTTCTTTGTCTTTGCATCGTTCGCTGGCTTGATCGACAAAACCCAATAATTGTCGTGGCACTTCTTTATTGTGGTCTTTTAAGAATTTCATGATCAACAACGACGTGCCGTACAAATCGGTAAAATCACTGCGCATCAGCGCTGCGCACAACAGGGGAATCATTTCTTGGCGATTATCTTCGCGGTAGAGCGTCAACACCGCCGATTCCATGTCATTACCGTCATTTGTGCTTTTCTGCATTCGCCCAATTTGCATTTCGATAAATTTATTTCCCCGTTCCGCTGGCGGCACGGCTAAATCCCATTTGATGTCTTTGACGGTGGGGCCTGGGGTCGATGACTTACGGCTGACGATAGCACCATTTTTATTAGTCCCCCCTGCAACAACGGCATCACCCCCTCCTGCGGTCGCACCTGCCACCCAACGGTCTCCAACTTTGACTTGACCAAATTTAACGCGAGTCGCTTCGTGGTCTTTGTCGATCTGCAGCACCTTCGTGAAGTATTTCCGCGCCGTGCTCGGTTTATTGTTCTTCTCACACCATTCGCCCAGCATGAAAACGGAATCCGCGCTATTCATATCCGTCTTCTTGATCATTTCCTCAAGGGTGTCCTCGGCAAAAGACAGCGAACAGCAGGCGAAAACGAGAAAAGTCAGAAATAAGCGGGACATAGTGGGAATTCCTCTCAGGACCAAGATGACTCAGGAATAGCATAAAGGTAAACGCATACCCAGGCACAAAGGTGCATTATCCTTGAGCCTACCTTTACATGCCACATCGGGTCGAGCCTTGTCATGCGATCTGGCGATCCCTGTGCGGCACGCAACTACTGTGTGGCACAGGAGAAAGGTTACACAAAGCAGGTGTGGGTTGGCACGTTCAAACGATTTGTGCTGCTATCGGGAGTCACTATGGTGGCCCAGCTCGCCACCCCTGGCGATTTCTAGCCCAGAGAAAGACCCCCATGCCCATTCCCTATGTTATCGAAAAGGACTCGCGCGGCGAGCGCAGCTACGACATCTATAGTCGATTGCTGAAAGACCGGATCATTTTCTTGGGTGAACCCATTGATGATTTTGTGTCGAACGTGGTCGTGGCGCAATTATTGTTTTTGCAAAGCCAAAAGCGCGACGCAGACATTACGCTTTATATTAATTCGCCAGGTGGATTAGTTAACGCGGGTTTTGCCATTTTTGATACCATGGCCTATCTCACTTGTGATGTTGCCACCGTCTGTATCGGACAGGCAGCAAGCATGGGGGCATTTTTATTGGCCGCAGGCACGAAGGGCAAACGCTTCGCGCTGCCACACAGCCGCATCATGATTCATCAACCGATGGGCGGCACTCAAGGCCAGGCCAGTGACATTGAAATTCAGGCCAAAGAATTACTACGCCTCAAAAAAGAGCTCAACCGTATTTTAGCCGATAACACGGGTAAATCGATCGAAAAAGTCGCCAAAGATAGCGAGCGCGATTTCTACATGAGCTCAGAAGAAGCCTGCGCCTACGGAATTATCGATCGAGTTGTTTCGAAGCCGGTTGTTACCTCGGCGAATTAAGCCCGTTTGTTACCTGTGCCCGCCCAAAGATCACCTGAAAGAAAACATGGCTAAAAATAAAACCAAAGACAGTGATAAGGGCGGGGAAATCTGCAGTTTTTGCGGACGGGCATCTGATCAAGTAGAACGCTTAATCAACGGCCCGCCCGGAGTTTCTATCTGTAATGAATGTGTAGATGTCTGCTCAACGTTGTTGCGCGACAACACGCGTGGGAACGCAGGTAAAAAAGGCGTTGAACAACCAAAGATTGGTAAAAGTCTTACGCCATCTGAGATTAAAGCGTATCTCGATCAACACATTATTGGCCAAGAGCAGGCCAAGCGCACGATCGCGGTTGCGGTTTACAATCACTACAAACGCCTGCGCGTAAACCAAAGTGGTGGCGCGAATGGCATTGAGTTAGAAAAATCTAACATCTTACTCCTTGGGCCGACGGGTTGTGGAAAGACGGCAATTGCTCGCTGTTTAGCAAAATTACTGAACGTGCCTTTTGCCATCGGTGATGCGACAACGCTTACCGAAGCTGGTTACGTTGGTGAAGACGTGGAAAATTTAATTTTACGACTGCTGCAAAATGCCAATTTTGAAGTACCACGCGCAGAAATGGGCATTATTTACGTAGACGAAATTGATAAAGTCGCGCGCTCATCAGGAAATGTATCGATCACTCGCGACGTTTCTGGCGAAGGCGTACAGCAGGCCCTGCTCAAACTCGTTGAGGGTACGATTGCAAATGTTCCACCAGGTGGTGGGCGTAAACATCCAGAACAAAAATATATTCAGGTAAACACTGAAAATATCCTTTTTATCTGTGGTGGTGCCTTTGGTGGTTTAGCGGAAATTATCGGACGCCGTTTAGGTGATAAACGTGTTGGTTTTAAAGTTGATATGAACGATATCGATTTGCCAACCGTTGAGGAAGACGAACGTTTAC
>CANETI010000151.1 GCA_947440715.1 Planctomycetota bacterium
AAAAAAGAATTTCGCGCGTATTTGCGTCGCTCCTTTGATGCCGCCTTGGGTGAGGCCGATGATAAACTCATAACCGCAACCGAAGAACACAAAACTTATAATGATAATTTACCAACCGTCATGGTTATGCACGAGATGGAGAAACCACGCGCAACCAATATTTTACAACGCGGTCTTTATGACCATCCGGGCGAGGTGGTTGAATCAGGTACTCCGGCAGCTTTTTTACCGATGCCAAAAAATGCTCCACGCAATCGTTTAGGACTCGCACAATGGATCGTAAACCCAGAAAACCCTTTAACCGCTCGCGTTGCCGTTAATCGTATGTGGGAACGTTTCTTTGGCATTGGCTTAGTAAAAACCACTGAAAATTTAGGTTCTCAGGCAGAACCACCAAGTCATCCGGAATTACTTGATTATTTAGCCACCGAATTCATACGTATAGGCTGGGACATGAAGGCGTTTCAACGACAAATCGTATTAAGTGCCACCTATCGACAATCATCCGCGACAACGCCTGCTATTGCTGAAAACGATCCAGAGAATCGCTTATTGTCGCACGGACCACGCTTCCGGTTACAGGCCGAAATTCTACGCGATCAAGCGTTGGCTATCGCAGGTTCTTTACATGAAGAAATTGGTGGTCCGTCTGTTCGCCCCTATCAACCACCTGGCATTTGGGATGAGATGAGCGGATACGGGAATTTACATAATTATAAACATGACAGTGATCAAAATCGCAATCGCCGCAGTATCTATACCATTTGGAAACGTACGACTCCACCGCCAACCATGACGATATTTGATATGGCTAGTCGCGAATATTGCGTTGTTCGTCGATCACGTACCAACACGCCATTACAGGCGCTGGCCCTATTAAATGATGTCACCTATGTCGAGTCTGCGCGTCTCTTGGCAGAGCGTATGATGAGCGACGGTGGGAAAACACCCAGTGAACGCATTACCTATGGTTATCGTCGTGCCATTTCCCGCGCTCCAACCAAAGAAGAATTAACCATTCTCACCAACGGTTTACAAAAACGTCTGGCTCATTTTAAATCAGATACCGAAGGTGCGAAAAAATTACTCGCACAAGGTGATACGAAAGCTAACCCACAACTGGATCCGGCTGAATTGGCCGCTTACTCGATTACGGCAAGTACCATTCTCAACCTTGA
The DNA here is from genome assembly GCA_947440715.1 of Planctomycetota bacterium. Classification (GTDB taxonomy): domain Bacteria; phylum Planctomycetota; class UBA11346; order UBA11346; family UBA11346; genus BOG-1363. The sequence goes on from CANETI010000151.1 coordinate 1,179, forward strand.
TGAAACGATGACGAAGGAATGAACATGGGTACGCTGACACAACAAAAAGCACAACAAACCATGCCGCAACAACAGCAAACTCTCTTCAATCGTCGAGCATTATTAAATGGTGCGGCAGGTGGTTTTGGTGCTCTCGCATTAAACGCCTTATTTCCGCCCACGCTGCTCGGCAATGATCACCAGTTGATTAAAACGCCCACTGGTGTTCACAATGCTTTGAAAGGATTGCCGCATTTCAAACCTCGGGTTAAACGAGTCATTTATTTATTCCAATCGGGCGCGCCGTCCCAGTTTGAAACATTTGATTATAAACCGGAATTAGAAAAAGTACGTGGCCAGGACCTACCCGAATCTGTTCGCCAAGGACAACGTCTGACCGGTATGACTTCGGGGCAGAAAAATTTCCCGATGGCGCCATCGATATTTAAATTTGCGCAACATGGCCAGAGCGGCACCTGGATGAGCGAGTTATTGCCACATACGAGTAAAATAGCTGACGATATCTGCGTCATCCGCACTATGTACACCGAAGCGATTAATCACGATCCCGCTATTACCTTTATGCAAACAGGCGCTGAATTAGCTGGTCGCCCTAGTTTAGGCACCTGGGCTGTTTATGGGCTTGGCAGCGACAATCAGGATTTACCTGGGTTTGTGGTGCTGACCTCCAACGGCAGCGGACGCCCGGATGATCAACCGCTCTATGATCGTTTATGGGGTAGTGGTTTTTTACCAACGAAATATCAGGGCGTAAAATTCCGTAATGCCGGTGATCCCGTGTTATTTTTAAAAGACGCTCCAGGCATTTCTCGAACCATGCGACGGGATATGTTAGATGATTTAGCACAACTCAATACCTTGAAATCACAGCAATGTCATGATCCAGAAATTAATACGCGCATCGCGCAGTATGAAATGTCTTTCCGCATGCAGGCTTCGGTGCCTGAATTAACAGATTTTAGCAAAGAACCGCAATCTGTTATCGATAGCTATGGACCTGATGTGAAGAAACCCGGTTCGTATGCGGCTAATTGTTTACTAGCTCGACGCTTGGCCGAACGCGATGTGCGTTTTATTCAATTATATCATCGCGGTTGGGATCATCATGGTGGCTTACCAAAAGCGATGAAAGGTCAATGTAACGATACCGATCAAGCGACGGCGGCCTTAATACAGGATTTAAAACAACGCGGCATGTTAGACGACACGCTCATTATTTGGGGCGGTGAATTTGGACGTACCGTCTATTCGCAAGGTGAACTCACCGCCGATAATTATGGTCGTGATCATCATCCCCGCTGCTTCTCTTTGTGGTTAGCTGGCGGCGGGATTAAAGCCGGAACCGTTTACGGGTCGACTGATGATTTTAGCTACAACACGATTACGCCTGATCAAAAAGTCCATGTCCATGATTTGAATGCCACCATTATGCATTTAATGGGGATTGATCACACTCGTCTGACTTATCCCTTTCAAGGACGTCACTTCCGCCTGACAGATGTGCATGGCACGGTGGTGAAAGGCATTCTGTCGTAGACGCGATTGCCCTCGGCAAACTGATGAGCGTATTGCAATAATTGGCGTAACTTTGCAACCTTAGAGCCACACACGACCAAGTGCGTGGGGGAATACCCAACTGGACTGGTGGATCGCCACTCATTCAAGTTGCGCTCTAGGAAGTTACCCATGCAACGACCCCCATCCCGAAATAACACCATGGTCACCCGGCGCACGCTTTTACATACAAGCACCGCCATTGCGCTGGGTGCACTGGGGACGTCGCAGTACGCCTTGATCGCTGCCGAAGCCGTTAATGACGAAGCCTTACCGCATCAAGCAACCGGAATTAAAATTGGCGAGGTGACGGATTCGAGCGCCATCGTGTGGGTGCGACTCACCCAACAAGCAAATCGACTACCTGATAATGATGACGCATTAAAACCACAACAAGGCAACAAAGATGGCACCGCAAATGCTGATACGCTCCCAGGAGCGTGTCCTGCGGGTAACGGCAGTGTCCGTTTATTATTTGGTCAAAGCGATGATTTCTCTGACGCGCAAACCACTGACTGGATCACGGTCCCACCAGCGCAAGATGGTATTCATCAATTTTCACTCAACAGCTTAGCACCGGATTCCATTTTCTATCTGCGTGTCGAATGCCGTAGCGCCAAGGGAAAATACAGCCCCTCTGTCGTAACCGGAAAATTCCGCACCGCACCTGATGCGAACGAGGACATCGCTATTACCAGTGTAATATTGGGTTGTCATCTCTATCAGAAACGTGATCACGCTGATGGCTTCACCACCTACGAATCCGTCGCGAAGTTAAAGCCTCACTTTATTGTGCAAACCGGCGACAACGTGTATTACGACCGCGATTTAGGGCCTTTTTCAACCACCATTCCCCTCGCTCGCTGGCAGTGGCAACGCATGTTTAGTTTACCGCGACATCGTTCCCTGTTAGAAAATGTAGCCAGTTATTGGGAAAAAGACGACCATGATCTATTAAAGAATGACTCATGGCCTGGTCAAACCCACGGTCAACTGACCTATGCCGATGGATTAGCTGTTTTCAATAATCAAACACCCAGCGGACCATTACCCTACCGCACCTTTCGCTGGGGCAAACACCTACAAATCTGGTTAGTTGAGGGACGTGATTATCGCTCGAAGAATACCGACGCTGATGGACCAAATAAAACCATTTTGGGCCCCATACAAAAAGCGTGGCTGAAAAAAACTTTGGCTGAAAGTAATGCCTCGTGGAAAATATTAATTAGTCCCACCCCAATTGTCGGCCCCGATCGCGCCAAGAAAAATGACAATCACGCTAATGAAGCCTTCCAACATGAAGGCAATGAAATTCGCGCGTGGATAAAAGCCAATGTCGCTGATCACTTAATCGTGGTGAATGGTGATCGTCATTGGCAATATCATTCGGTTCATCCACAAACTGGGCTACATGAATTTAGCGCTGGCCCCACGAGTGACGGCCTTGCTGAAGGCACCCCAGGTGAAGATAAAACTTACCATCGCTTCCATCGCGTGAAGGGCGGATTTATTTCGCTGACGGCAGCCTCCGACAAAAAAGCACGCACGCTGACGGTTCGTCATCATGACATCAACGGCACCGTGGTGCATGAACAGGTTTTAACTCGGTCATAATTTTAACACTGACGAGGCTAAACCAATCAAGCCGATTTCCTCAGCAAAGCTGGTAGGATTGCGACCAATAATACCCCCTCGGCAAAACCAAGGTAATTGGTAGACATTCCGAGCACCACTTGTCCAGGGGAATCTTACATGCAACGCCACCTGTTAATTTTCATCGTCAGCCTCTTCGCTTTCGTGGGCACGCCTCTGGCCAGCGAATCATCGCCACTTCCACGCAGTACGCCGGAAGCCCAGGGCATCGCTTCCTCCGCCATCCTCGATTTTATCAACGCGGCCGACCGCGATATCGATGGCATGCACGGATTCGTCATGCTACGCCACGGCCAGGTGGTCACCGAGTGCTGGTGGAAACCCTACGACGCAGAAACACCGCACATTTTTTTCTCGCTAAGCAAAAGCTTCACGTCGACCGCGGTTGGGCTCGCGATTGCAGAAGGCAAACTGAGCCTGAACGACGAAGTGCTAAAGGCCTTTGCCGAAGAGGCACCAGCAGAGCCGTCAGCGAATCTCAAGGCCATGCGTTTGCGCGATTTATTGCGCATGCAAGTTGGGCACGAAAAAGAATTATCATTCTGGAAGGACGCCGGCGGCGAAAACGGAGAAACCTGGACCAAGCGCTTTCTCGCGCATCCGGTGACGTTTAAACCAGGAACGCGTTTTCTCTACAACACAGCGGCAACCTTCATGGCCTCGGCGATGGTGCGTAAAGCGACTGGCGAGGATATTCTCGATTACCTAAAACCACGACTGTTCGACCCCATCGGTTTCACGAATCCGACTTGGGTGAAAAATCCTCAGGGCATTTCCGTCGGTGGTTATGGTCTGATGGGCCGCACCGAAGATATCGCACGCTTTGGTCAGTTGCTGTTGCAAAAGGGAATATGGAACGGCAAGCAAATCGTTCCCGCCGCGTGGATTGCCGAAGCGACATCACTGCAGACGAGCAACGGCAGTAATCCAAATAGTGACTGGGATCAAGGCTACGGCTACCAATTCTGGCGCTGCCGCCACGGCGCATTTCGCGGTGATGGTGCGTTTGGCCAATATTGCTTGGTGATGCCAGAGCAGGACGCGGTAATCGCCATTACCTCGGGCATCCCCAACATGCAGGCCGTGCTCAATTTAATTTGGGAAAAATTACTGCCAGCGATGAATAAAAACGCACTGACGGAAAATAATACTGCGACGCAGGCGCTGACGACGAAACTGTCTGGTCTCACTATGCGCATGCCGCTCGGGAAACAGACCTCGCCAGTCACCGCAACGATCTCAGGCATTTGGTACACCATTCCCGAAAATGAGCGTGGAATTACGGCGCTCTCACTCGACCTCACCGTACAACCGCCAGTATTGCTAGTGCGCACAGCGGCGGGCGAAACTCGCACCGCAGTACCCGTCGGTTCGTGGAGCACGCCGACCCCAGGCTTCAGTAACGGCCTCGACCGTTTTCTAAGCGTACCAGCTAATCCCTCAGTCGCGGCCAGCGGCGCGTGGACGACTGACGACACCTTCACGATTAAACTCGCACTGACCCAGACTCCGTTTTATTCAACGCTGAATCTGAAATTCGACGGTCAGCGACTCCTATTCAGCGCCAAGCACAACGTGGGATTTGGGAAAACAGAAGTGCTTGAATTAATTGGACAGAAACCCTGATTTTTTGGCTAGAAAATAAATCAACGACCGCCATGTCCTGGGTAACTTTTTTGCTTCGTTTTTTTCGTCCGTCACCATTTCGCGCCCAGCTTTTCCAATACACTTAATACCGAATGTGGCGGATTTATTGCAAAAAATCCGCTTTTACCGCATACTTGCGATGATGGCTAAGGTTATCGCGATACTCAGAGCCTTTAATATAATCGTAACCATAATGCTCTCTGGCCAGAAATCCATTTCTCCAAGCGTTACCAAACAGATAAGCAACACCACTATCCCTATATAGGCGCCGACACTTGGAATAATTGAAACACCAGCGGTAATGGCTCCAATCATAAATGCACGCGGCCATTCAAGGTCATGCCGAATTACGACACATCCCAATTTTACCCCAAGGCTAAGAATGATTAAATTTGCGAGAAAGATAATAATAAGGGCAAGGATCATAGCGCGTCCTGAAAATTGAGTTTAACGAAAGCGTAGGCAAAACATTGTAAGATAAGACCAACAATGCTACTGATGGCGACCATCCACATGGGACGGAG
>CANETI010000152.1 GCA_947440715.1 Planctomycetota bacterium
GATGCCTTAGCGGAACGTGCTGGTGAAACCGAATTGCGCACTATCGCCCTAGCCTACCCAGGAACTCCAGCGGCACGAGCGGCCTGGCAATGGTTAGCTGATGCCGCATGGGATACCGGTCGTTTAGGTCTCTACTTAGATTATGCCCAACGTGCGGGTGAAATAGACAGTGAAAAATTAGCCAAACGATTGCAGGCGGCATTGGTGCTCATGGCACCTGATAAAACATTGGACCTCCCATCGACGTTAGATGGCTTAGAAGAAATGTGGCGTATTGATCTTACTGAAGCGATGACGGGATCCGGACCTGCGCCTCTGATAGGTGATCGCGCCTTGCGACGCATTCGTCGAAATCAATTGCCAGTACAACAACGATATTCGATTACGACCTCCGCCGGAGAATTATCAGCTGCCAGTGACGGCCAACGTTTTTTCCTTTTTGATCATCTGATCGGGCGATTAATTGGTGATGTGCGATCGCTTGGCAGCATGCCGATGGGCACGTTACCTAGTCGTCCCGCCGCCACGCGTGATGGCTTTGTTGGACTTGGCTGGGTCGATGATCATGCGGTATTAGTAGCTTTGGATCGTCTTGGTGAAGAAAAATGGCGCGCTAACTCACCCTCATTTGGTAATTTACCAGCCTTATCCGCCCCGATTGTCATGGATAATTTAGTCGTTTTCACCGCCTTAGTCATTGGCAATAACGAAGGAGCTGAATTACGCGCGCTCGCATTTCGCGCCGACAATGGTCGCCCAGTTTGGAATACCTTGGTCACGCGCATTTCGATTCCGCGACAAATGCTATTTTCCGGAAGCGAATTCGGTCTTACCGCCCCTGCGATTACTGCGCATGGCGGCAGTATTATGATCCTGTCAAATAATGGTTTAATCGCTCGTATCGGCATTGACGGAAACGTAACCCGCTTGTGGACCTACCCAAGCATTAGCGATGAATTCGAAGATGGTTTCGGTAATCGTCCCATATCAACGCGACAAGGTGCCATTATTAGCGACGGCACGTGGTTAGCCGCTAGCCCAGTCGATAGCCCAGGCGTCGTTTTAATGATGGGCCCGGACGATATTGCTCCGCGACGTTATCAAGGCGATGGTGCTAATGGCGAAGTATTAGATGTTGCGCATGGTGTCGCATTATTGGCAGGCACACGTAATTTAGCCCTACTGAATTTAAAGACGTCGATTTCTCCGTGGGCCATCAGTTTTTCGGGTGGACGTGACGGCGTGCATGGTCGCATTGGAACCGATCAGATCTTAGTTGGCACCAACGAACAATTAGCCCTCATTGACTTTAAGACTGGCCGCATGATTTCATCGCGCGGTCTTGGTCAGGGCATGTCATTAGCGCTAACCGCTGACCTAGTCATGGCAGCCACCACCGATCGCGTTATTGGCTGGGGCCGTGGCGCATCATTTCTAGAACGCCTCACCAAAGCCGCAGCTGCAAAACCTAATGATTATCGTCCATGGGGCACGCTGGCATCTTTTTATGATTCGCGCGGCGAGAAAGATCGATCCTTTACCTGTTTAATTGAAGCGCTGCAACGTGGTGCCACTGCTGATTACGCCGAACGCGCGGCACGGTTGGTGCGCGCACAATTAGAATTAAATGCGGGTGATAAAACGACCTTTGCTGCACCCTTAGCAAAATTACAATCCCTAACGACTTATCACGACCGATTAATTGGTGAAGTAGCGTTGTGGGAAGGTCGTCATGCGGAATTACAGGGCGACACCGTCACCGCCACGACCTTGTATCGCAAGGCCAGTTTAGGTATCGATTACCGTATGTTGCTGAAAGATCGTTTAGAGGTCAGCGTCCATGCGTTAGCACAGTCGGGTTTAGCGCGCCTTGCTGGGCAAGCGACGCGACCAGTAAAACTAGTCCATCAGCGACCACTACCCAAAGCTAATTCGCTGTGGAAATCCCCTGGGAAACGCGGCATTACCACTTTATTGGCCGGTGATCTCGCCGTTGGATTTAGCGATGGTTTTTTAAATGCCGTACGAGTGGCTGATGGGGTTGAATCTTGGCGCAGAAAACCAGTACGACAATTATTGGGTGTCATATCCTCACCTAATCCAACATTAGACACCGAAGAGGGCATTCCTATTGCTGAAGTGGTACTTGGTTCAAGTGCGGCAGGCGCGGGGATGCGTAACGGCGATCTGTTATTGACGTTCCAGGGTCGTAAAACGACGAATTTTGAACGTGATTTACGTGCTGTTGTTACAGCCATGGCACCAGCAACACCATTTACCATGACTGTACGCCGCGCGGGTGAGGTTGTCGAGTTGCGCGGCATTTTAGGTGGCGAGCCAGTCGAACCACTAGCCGCCAATGACAAAACCTTACTGCTGTGGAAAACATTGCCGATAACGAATCCACAAGCCCGTCAACTCGCCGTACCCGAAGGAATGTGGTTTTCCGCCGTCGATATCGCATCAGGAAATGAATTATTTCGCTACGCCTTGCGACCAACAGATGACCAGGGTGTTGCGCCACCGCAGCCACTATTAACTGATGACGACTATATTTTAACCCAAGAAGCTAGCGATCTGATCTGCTTATCAGCACATGGGAATAAACCAGGAGAAGAGCCGGTTCCCATTTGGCGCTTGCCCTTAGGTGAAAACGGCATGGCGCAAATGCGTCTACTGTCAGATGGTTTGCTGTGGTTACCTGAAGATGGGCGAAATCGCATTCATATTGTCAATTTAGCCACGGGTCGAACGCTGTACGTTTTGCCAGAAGATGAAGCAGCCGACCCGATTTTAGTCGGTGATTTATGTTACTGTTTAGGACAGGCAGGTCGCATTACGTGTTGGGATTTAGGTGTTGGCCGTCAACGCTGGCGCACGGAAAAAGTTTATGGTCGTTTACACGCCGTCAGCGGCGATGGCATTTATGCGTCTGACGACCAGAATCAGTTGGTTGTTTTGGATGCCTTCAGCGGAGACGTTCGCCGTCGCTTTGGTGATTGGAGTACGATTGAAAGCGTCATTAGCGACACCAATTACCTGTCGGTTTTTGTGCGCCGCACGGATCGCACTCAAGCGCTTGCACGTATTTCCCTGGTTGGTGGACACGTGGTTTGGGAGCAGCGATTACCACCTGGCGTTGAAGTACAAAAATTGATTTCGGCTCCTGATGCTTTTGGTGCAATTTTATCTGACGGCCCGAGTAAACGTACTTTATTGATGGTTGGATTGGATGGCGCCATCCGCACTGCTTGTCCAATTGGACTAGAAGATAAAATAGTACCAATTGGTGGATCGGTTTTGAGTTATGGTGTTGATGGCCTGCAGGTGCTACCAAATTTTTCTCCGCAGGCCGCTCTACCAATACCCTGCCTTTCGCTTGATGACTTAGATAAAAAAGAAAAAGACCTCGCTAAATTATATAAACATGTTCGAGCATCACTCCAATGGCAGACAGTTGGAACTGGGGCTTATGCATTAACTCGCCAGCGTGGATCCTTGATTATATTTACCCGCCTCGGACCTGATGGAACTCCAGTGACGCTGCGTCTTGCGGACGGTGACAGCACCATTGATGCCGTTGGACAGATGGCCAGCTTTACGCCGACGCACCCTCAATTCACGGGCGGAGGAGCCTGGGTCGTTGATGCCGCTCAACGTATTTCATCAGATGGTGAACCAATTATTTTAGGCCTGCGACTACAAGCGTCACCAGAGCGTTTACCGGGTTCTCAGTTATCTGTGCGTGCAGCATGTGGCAACGACAGCGATGCGCCCAATGCGCCGTGGTGGCTGCAACGAGTTTGGCGTCCGGTGACAGGCGGACCATGATTGTTGGACTTGGCACCGACCTGATCGGCCTTGATCGCATTTCAAAAACGTATGAACGTCAGGGAAAACGATTTCTTGATCGGGTTTATACCCCACGCGAACAAGCTTATATTTTAGATCGTCCAGATCCGACTGAGCGCCTTGCCTCTCGCTGGGCGGCCAAGGAAGCCTGCATGAAGGCGCTTGGAACAGGATGGGCAAAGGGTGTCCATTTTCTACAAATCGCCTTACATCCCGGTGACAATGATGGCCCCCCTGTGCTCGTCCTAACAGATGAGGCGTTGACTGTCGCTAAACGATTAGGCGCCGTTCGTTTTCATTGTTCTGTTAGTCACAGCAATAATTTGGCCATCGCCACCGTTATCTTGGAATCGTAAACGTTATGAATCCTGCTCTGCGCGCGCTTAAACCCTATCCCATGGCTGAATTACAAGCACGCAAATCAGCGTTAATAAAATCGGGAAAAACCGTATTTGATTTTGGTACCGGCGACCCAATTGAGCCAACACCGACGTTTATTCTGGATGCGTTGCGCGCTGCCGTTCCCGCCATTAGCCAATATCCATCGGTTGGTGGCACACAGGAACTGCGCACCGCTGCGGCAAATTATATGCAGCGCCGATTTGGCGTAACCCTGAACCCGGACACGCAAATTCTACCCGCAGCAGGCAGTAAAGAGGCTATATTTCATTTACCCTTGGCCTTCCTTGATCCAGGAACCAATAAAAACACCGTAATATACGGGACGCCCGGTTATCCAGTTTATCAAGCTGGCACCTTATTTGCCGGGGGCATTGACCATCCGATTACGTTACCGCAACAACAGGGCTATCGTCTCGATTTATCGCGTCTTGAACCAGCGTTATTGGATCGCACAGCAATTGTGTGGATCAATTATCCACACAACCCAACCGGCGCCTGTGTGGATGTTGGCTATTATCGCGAACAGGCTGCGATTTGTGCGGCGTATAATATATTATTAGCCTCAGATGAATGTTATCAGGACCTCTGGTTTGACGAACAAGCAGAGCCACCACCTTCAGCCTTACAGGCAACGACGAGCGGAATTCTGGCTTTCCATTCTTGCTCAAAACGCTCAGGCATGACGGGTTATCGCAGTGGCTTTATTGCCGGTGATGCAGCTTTAATTAAAGCCTATCGCGGATGGCGTGCGGCCATGGGCGTAGGAAGTCCTGCTTTTATTGAACAAGCCGCTGCTGCCGCTTGGTCTGACGATGCTCACGCGAAGAAGCGCCGAAAAATATTTGCAGAAAAATATCGGGTATTGGCAAGCGGCTTACAGCAAAAAGGCATTACGGTGCTGCCTAGTTCCGCAGGTTTATATATTTGGGCTCAAGTTCCCGGACAGGGCGATGCAGATGTTTATGCCGCACGTTGTTTAGAGGTAGGCATTGTCGTTAGCCCGGGTGGTTTTTTTGGCCCAGGCGCCGACGGTTGGTTCCGCTTAGCTTTGGTACCAAGTCTCATTGATTGTCAGCGAGCACTGGCCGTATGGCCGAAATAATGACAGCAATCGGCTGATGCGTCGTATTTTTTTTGATTCGTTAGCCTATCTGATGAAACCGCAAAAAAAACAGACCGTCCAGCTCATTCTAACAATTCAAAATTCTTAGACTTAGGGCGCGTAAAAATTAACGTCCCCTGCTTGCGTAATTATCGCTAACTGGTTTCCAAGTAAGGCTGGGGCTAAATATTCCACCGACCCTGTAAGCGCAAATCCCTGTGGCCCAACAATAATCATGGTCGTGCCACATGGGATGACCGCGTGACCAGCCCAAGCGAGCGGTTGCGCTGACACGCGACCATCGAATTTTCCGACATCAATCCAGGTTTTGTTCTGCAAAATAAAAGCACGGTTATCGGGGGTGAGATAGACTTGGTTACCACCTGATTTTGCTTCCTGCGGCAAGGCTGTTCGCTCGCTTGGCTGTAAACCACTATACCGCCAATGACTAGTATAGGTTATACCATGAAGCAGGCCATTCTCATACCATGCGCTTAATAATGGGCCATCCAACTGTTGTTGATCAATTAATTTTCCATCATCTGGTAAATAGGATTCAATTAGGCCATTTGCACGAGCCACAACAATACGATCACCCATTATGATAGGAGGACTAATAAACGGTGAACCCTGAGATCCCTTCCAAACTGCGACGGAAGTACTTTCATCACTGGCATAGAGTACGCCATCAAGGCCGGCTGCGATCAAATAGCGACGACCAACAATTAATTCACTTTCGAAAGTGGTTATGGCCAAATCACACCTCGCTGGGATTGCGAGACGCTCTATCGCCTTATTACCAATGCGAATAACGATTCCATCTCGAGTAGGAAAATAGACTTTGTTGGCATATCCGTAAGCGCCGGAATACATTGGCTGTCCGGCAAAATTACTGGCGCCAGGATTTTCAAAAGCAAATCGTTCGACGGATTTTCCTGGGATAATTGCCGCACCTTGCTGACGATTAGCAACCCACAGACGATCACCTATCACCGTTGGCTTAGCCGTGATAGTCATAGCAAGCTGCGCAGACCCCGAACTCGACCGCTCTAAATCAACTGATAGAAACCAAC
>CANETI010000153.1 GCA_947440715.1 Planctomycetota bacterium
CGTTGCTCAAACTACGATTGATTTCCCCGCTGCACCTGCACTTGCCGCTTCGTCCGCTAAATAGTGAAATGAATCCGTCCGTCGTTCGGCATGGTCCGAATGACGGACGCTTCGTTCATCCCCAGGTAGAAGTAATCCGGTCATTGTTTTTTAGTTCGTGCTGAATGTTCGTTTTTGTGGACTATAACCATGATTGGTCAATTATCATTGTGGTTTTCGCATTACCAAGGCATCCCACAACCCAACGGGGCAATTACCCAACATATTGGATTTAGCGCAGGTAATTAATTTATTTCTTGGCTTCTATTTTTCTTCCGTCGTGTTCAGCACATCGCTGTCCATATCACCCACCTGAGCCAACGCGTTTCAGGTTTTAGGAGAATCCCATGTCATCATGTTCTACTGCTTCCACAGCCATCAATCCATCCACACCTCACGCAGAAGCTTCGACGAAATTTGCTTTGCTCGTCCTAAGTGATCCCAAAGCCGGGGAAGAAGCGCTCGGCCGAGTGTTTAATGCACTTGCCGCTGCTTATGAATTCCGTCAAACCGGAGCTGAGGTAAGTATAATTTTCCAAGGCACCGGTACGCGATGGCCGGCTTTATTGAGTGTCGCGTCGCATCCTTTACACGGATTATTTCAACAAGTACGCAGCCTCGTAGCAGGAGTATCTTGTGGCTGTGCGGATGTATTCGGTGCACGTGAAGGAGCCGTTCAATCAGGATTTGATCTTATTACGGACAATGCTGTCCCAGGCACCAGTGGACTACCAAGTCTTGCAACCTTAAGCGCCAACGGCTTTCGCGTTATTTCATTTTAAAACACGAAATAGCCCTGCTTAGGAGCAATGTCTAAGCAGGGTTGTTCCTCTTGTGGTCAATTCACGTTGGACTCAAACAAAGGTAAACCCACCATGCCACTATTTCATGACGGTGAACGCCAAGTGCAGCAAAGAGCTGGCGAAGTCGACGATGCCGACTCAAACGGTCGAGTGATCGCCGATAGCATTATGCCAGCAGCACGACCGTTCATCGCACGGCAAAATATGTTAGCTGCAGCGAGTGTGGCCAGTGATGGTTCGCCGTGGGCCAGTTTATTGTTTGGGCCAGCTGGATTTGTTAGTGCACAGGAACGTTCATTAAACATTGATCTCCAGAAACTTCATAGCGATGTTAATGACCCGTTATGGCAACACTTATCACTCGATTCCCGACTTGGTTTAGTCGCAATTGAATTGGGTAGCCGTCGCCGATATCGGGTCAATGGTCACAGCACACGCAACGCAGATGTGTTGGAATTATCCGTCGTGGAAGCATATCCGAATTGCCCTAAGTTTATTCATCGGCGAATACCTAAATTGGAACAGCCATTAGTCGTGTCGGAAGAACGACGCGATGGTAAATTGAGTGATTATGATCGCCAATTGCTGCGCTCCGCTGACACCCTTTTTGTCGCCAGCATCGCCCCTGACGGTATGCCAGACGCATCACATCGAGGCGGATTGGCAGGTTTTATCGAAGTCCTTATTGATGACCGCTTGCGCTTTCCGGATTACTCGGGCAATAGCATGTTCAATACCTGGGGTAATTTTGCACTTGATCCGCGAGCTGGTTTAGTGGTTCCCGATTTTGCACATAATCGGTTGTTACAGATTGCTGGGCAGGTCGAGTTATTGTGGGATCAACCTGACCCGAATGGTCGTACGGGCGGCACGGGACGATTTTGGACGGTTCGTCCAGAACGAGTGCGCGCGGCAACGTTACCAGTGGCCATTACCTGGGAAACGTTTGAGGCGTCACCGCTTTCGCCTCAATGGAAGTAAAACCATAAAATAACCGCAATGCCGTCCATGGTCTTTTCACACGTAACTATCTTAGAAACCATGTGGTGAATATTATCGCAACGAAGAATGAACGTTTGTAATAACACCTCAGGTAATTACACCTAGGGTGTATTTTCTCGCTTACTTAAACTCCGCGTGAAATTTTACGCTTTAAACAATTCCGCCAATGGCTTACCCTTATCGGCAACGGTAAAGGGGCGGCCGTCTGGTGAGGTCACAACCTTATCAAGCGCTAAGCCTAGGCCGTAGGCAATCGTCGCGTTTAAATCTGGCACTCCGATTTTACCTTCGGCTACTTCAGTGCCGTCGGCGTTGGTCTTCCCGTATGCCATTCCGCCCTTCAATCCGCCACCCATTAACAGACTGGAAAAGGCTTTCGGATAATGGTCACGGCCATTGGTATTATTGATGTGCGGTGAACGACCAAAATCACCGGTCAAGCAAATCAGCGTGTCGTTCAACATGCCTTTCTTTTCCAAGTCGCTGACTAAGGCGGAGAAACCTTGATCAAGAATTGGTAGTTTTTCTTCTAATTTATCGAAATTGTCATCATGGGTATCCCATCCGCCCAAGGTAATATCGACGCAGCGCACTCCTTTTTCTAATAAGCGACGGGCTAGTAAACAACCTTCGCCGAAGGCGTTATCACCGTATGATTTCTTAATGTCCTCTGGTTCTTTGGTGATATCAAAGGCCTCCAAATCTTTTGACGACATTAATTTCACCGCGTCAGTGTACATATCTTGATGTGCGCGCATCGCTTTTTGATGGAACTTCGAGTAGAATTGCTTGTTCAGCTGACTCAGCACATCAATGCGATTCCCCATTTCTTTCATATCAATACCGGCTGGGGGCGCGCTGTTTTTGAGCCCTGCTTTCGGATCGCCGATTGGTAATGGTGCGAATTTCGATTCGAGAAAACCCGACAGCGGATGTTGACCGCCACCGTTCACCATAATGCCACCTGGGAGCGATTCCTTACCCGTTGATTGGAAGTAATTCAGCCACGCGGCCATACTTGGATGACGGACGGTATTGCGCGCTGCGAAACTGGTGCGCATATAATAAGACGCTTGTTCGTGCGCACCGACGTTCGAATTGAGACTGCGAATAATAGCGCCGTGCTTCATTTGTTTTGCCAACAAAGGCAGATGTTCACCCATTTGGATGCCATCAGCAGCGCTATTGATCGCCTTAAACGGACCTTGCGAGCTAGAACCTGGTTTCGGGTCCAAGGTGTCGATATGGCTCATGCCGCCCGACATGTAGAGATAAATTAAGTGTTTTGCCGGTTTGCTGCGACGTTCATGGTAGCGATCATCAGCCGTCTCTTTTGCGGGAACAGGCGTTGGAGTCGCGGCAAATGCACCCTGAGCAAAGATAGGGAGGAACGATACACCAAACGTGGCTTTTGCCACATTCGCCATAAACAGGCGACGCGTTTGTTCATCTAATTTATTAACGTTGCTGAACATGAGTATCTCCGATGAATAAAAGGTTATTGGTTGAACATGAATTCGGCGCTATTGATCAGCGCCCAACTCAAATATTCTGCGCCACGTTTATTCGGCGCTAAACTCATCACGCGATTGCCGAAACTAATCTCGCTGGAGGTCGGCGCGCGTGACAACACGGCAAAATAGATCACCTGAACTTTATCATTGGGCGATTTGGCTTTGGCGAGCTGTTGCGATAAAACCGATTTATCATCCCCTAAAATCGTACTTTCGACCAGGCCGTTCATCAGATCCAGCGACTGCGTCAAATTCAATGAGTCGGACGCATTTTCGATCACATAGCGATCCGACTGGCCAAATACACGCAAGAAATGACTTGGCGGCATTGGTGAACTTAATTCAGAAGCACGACGCATCGGACCATTACCCGCGTAGCGGGCTGGTGAGTATCCGGTTGGGTCAGCGCTGGCCTGTAGTTTCGCCTGTTCACTGGCTAAGGTTTCCATCTTTGCTTTCAGACTGGCTACCTCTTTGCTGTTTTTCATTTGTTCGCGTAGGGTCGCCATTTCCTTGCGGATTTCATCTACGCGCTCACGCGCCTTACCCACTTTCAAGATGATTTCAGCAATTTGTTCCGGCGTCTTATCCTTGTTCTCATCATAGAGTTTATATTGGAACTCAGCACCATCACCCTTCACCTTGTCAACATTGGCAATAGTCAGGGTCATCAACGAATCCCACACCTGTTCGGCTGATAGGCGGTGCAAAGGCATTCCGTGGTAGTGGAAATCCATTTTGTCTTCGTCTTCGGTAATGGCCTGACGTTGGTAGGCATCCGTTGAAGCGATAATTTCTTGGAATTTCCGCAAGTCGAATTTCACGCTGATCATCAGCTTGGAGAGATAATCTCCTAATTCCTTATTCTTTACTACGGTCTCGTCCATGAAGTCATCAACGGGTTCGACGAAACCGACTTTCATCAGTTTCTTCCACATCCGATTCGCAATGACAGTGGCAAATCGTGGATTTTCAGCAGAGGTCATCCATTTCGCATAAGTCTCGCGTGCACTAATGCTTTTCCCGCCTTTAAGGATGTCGTCTTCGAACATCGTCAAAGCGCTAATTTTTTGCCCAGGGCGAGCATCTTTATATTGATAATCTTTTGGCAATGCGACTGAGCCACCATTGTTACCTGGCGAAACGCTCATGAATACGCTCTCGCCAAAACGTTGGCCCTGCGCAGCGGTGCTCGCGAGCACATTATTGCCGCCTAATTTTTTTACCGCATTACGATAGATGTTCGATGGCGTAATGGTTTGAACGCCGTCGGTAAAGGCCACCATTTCATAGAAATCTTTACGCGTCCATTTGTCAAATGGATGATCATGACATTGGGCGCAGGCCATACGCGTGCCTAAGAAAACGCGCACGGTATTTGCCATATTATCTTCAGGCATGCCTTTATCAGCCACGTAATATCCAGTGGCGCCATTGCCACGGGCTAATGCTGGTCCTTGGGCGGTGACTAATTCATAAACCATTTTATCGAATGGTTTATTCGCTTTAATCGAATTTTTAATCCAATCAATATATGGCGCACCCGTATAGCGATCCTGTAAACGTGAATGAGCCCGCAATAAATCGGCCCACCACGTAAACATATGGTGGATGTGCGCTTCACTCGCCAACAACGTGCTAATCAGGGTTTCACGTTTATCGCCTTTTTTATTCGCATAAAATGCGCCGGCTTCTTCGATTGTGGGAATGCGACCGGCAAGGTCGAGATAAACGCGACGTAAAAATTGTTCGTCTTTCGTTTTGGGCAAAGCCTTCAAGCCCGCTTTTTCTAAATCAGCATTAATAATGGCGTCAATGTTGCTGGCGGCTTTGGTGAGTTCCTCGTCGCTCAACGGCACCACGGATGCGGTTGGATTAGCAGGTGTTGGATTTGCCGGAGCTTCATCAACCACTGACGCATCAGCTCGATGAGTCGTTGCCATCTGCGATAAGGTGGCGGAACTCAACGGCCAGACGGCTAAACCAGAAACCAATGCCATCGGGATGGCGAATTTAGCGAACAGGTGCATGGCGGTTCCTTACAATGGTCGTGATCAATATACCCTACGAGATGACTATGAGATGTCCGCAAAACGGACACATGTCGTGTTGGAATTTCAGACAGCTAAAAAATATCCATTCGGAGGCTTTACCACCTCTTCATTCGTCGGGTTTTCCTATCCTTAGGCTTTTACATTTCTGTTAAATTGCACTGAAATCGATCCCTTTTTTCTCTTTTTCGCCGCTGGCTACGGCTGTAAAATCAATCGAACTGCGAGTGATACGCTTTACGGCCTCACCATTGCGCCCAACGCCATGAAACACCCTCATGATCGTGAATTGATCGGGGTTATCAAAATAGAAACGTTACATGCTTTTTTTGTGACACGGTGGCGCGAAATTTTCCTGCTGTCCGAAAATTTCGATTTCGTGCCATAGTCACGGGGTGTGGGACGATAGCCCCACAGCAAAAGAGAACAGCCCAGTCGAGCCGATCATGAACCTTTGGTTCCGGCTCGGCTGGGTTGTGGATAAGGAAAACGAATCCGCGCCTTAGGCTTTATACAAATCCGTCAGCGGCTTGCCTTTATCGGCGACGGTAAAGGGGCGGCCATCGGGTGAGGTCACGACTTTATCGAGTGCCAAGCCCAGTCCGTACGCAATGGTCGCATTTAAATCTGGCACGCCAATTTTACCTTCGGCAACTTCGGTGCCGTCTGCGTTGGTTTTCCCGTATACCATGCCCCCCTTCAATCCGCCACCCATGAGTAAACTCGAAAAGGCTTTCGGGTAATGGTCACGACCATTGGTATTATTGATGTGCGGTGAACGGCCAAAATCACCGGTCAGACAAATGAGCGTGTCGTTCAACATACCTTTCTTTTCCAGGTCGCTGACTAACGCGGAAAAACCTTGATCCAGGATGGGCAGCTTACCTTCTAATTTATCGAAATTGTCATCATGGGTATCCCATCCGCCTAACGTAATATCAACGCAACGGACACCTTTTTCCAACAAGCGGCGCGCTAATAAACAACCTTCGCCAAAGGCGTTGTCGCC
>CANETI010000154.1 GCA_947440715.1 Planctomycetota bacterium
AAATGCCGGTGTCTCGGTATTGGCGTGATTGCGCAACGCTTCGATCAATTGGATGCGTGGTGGCACCAACACATCTTTACCGTCGACGTTAATAGTGATCATGTCAGACATGGGACAATCCCTGGGAAGCGTGAGGCGCTGTCGATAAAATAGCCATTACCAGAACGCTCCTGACCGTTGCGTGACCAAATCACGTGGATGCGTCTTTTGCGGATTCTTGTCGATATAGGCCTGGAAGTGTTCGCGGTATTTCTTGGTGAAACTCAATACCGGCCAAGCGGCACCTGGGGCGAACGCACAAATGGTTGTCCATTCATAGCTTTCGGCCAAGTCGATAATGGTGTCGATGTCGCCATCGTGTCCTTGGCCATCGACCACGTTATCCAGCATGCGGTCGACGTAGCCGGTGCCTTCACGACATGGGGTGCACTGACCGCAGGATTCATGCGCATAGAAACGCGCGATCGACTGTAAGAATTTCGGCACATCCGTTTCGGTGTTGAACGGCGTAATGGCCCCTGAACCGAGCATGGATTTAAAAGCCGCGAGCGATTCATAATCCAGCGTCGCTTTTTTCGTTTCTTCCGCATTTAATACCGGCGCTGACGAACCACCAGGGATACAACCCAATAATTCACCTTTAAGGCCGCCGCATAAATCGAAGAATTCCATGTAGCTCATGCCCAACGGCACTTCGTACACGCCGGGCATTTTAATGTCACCACTGATCGAAAATAATTTTGAGCCAGGGCTCTTATCGGTGCCCCATTGGCGATAACCCTTGGCTCCGTGTTTCAGGATATAGGGAATCGCCATAATGGTTTCGACATTATTGACCACGGTTGGCGCAGCGAACGCACCGCTGACGGCAGGAAACGGTGGTTTCAAACGTGGTTGGCCTTTAAAGCCTTCGAGCGAGTTAATCAAGGCGGTTTCTTCGCCACAAATATAGGCACCAGCCCCACGATGTACGTAAATATCGAGTGAATACTGCGAACCACCAATATTCTCGCCCAATAAGCCCGCATCGTAGGCTTCTTTAATCGCGTCATTCAAATGACCGATTTGCGGCAACATTTCGCCACGAACATAAATATACGCGGTACGTACGCCTAAGGCGTAACCGCTAATGATCATGCCTTCGATCAATAAATGCGGATCGCGGGTCATGCACAGGCGATCTTTGAAAGTACCAGGCTCGCCTTCGTCGGCATTAATAACCAAATAGACTGGCTTACCGGTATTGCGCGGCACGAATGACCATTTCATGCCGGTGGGAAAACCAGCACCGCCACGACCACGCAAACCCGAATCTTTTACGATTTCAATTAATTCGAGTTGACTCTTATCGAATAACATTGGGCCAATAGTTTCGTACGCACCGTGTTTACGCGCGACGTCGAGTTTATTGCCGCCTTCGACTTGGAATAAACGACTCAAAATTCGTGGCAGGTCTTTACCCTTCCACTGTGCTGGCTGCGGAAATCCGTGGAGCATCGTCATGATCAAACCTTCGCCGCTGAAGGGGCAACAGGAGCAGCAGGGGCTGGCGGTTGGCCAGTCGCCGACACCACCACACTTGGACGGGCAACGCGATCCTTTTCGTGGGCGATAACGCGGTACTGCGCGCTGGCACCAACGGCTAGCGTATCGGCAGCTTTTTGATCTTTGGGTGTGGGTGTCGCTAATTCACGCCACGTTGCACCATTATCGTCCGAACGTTCTACGATAATTTTGGTACTGCCCGAATCATTGATCCAAGTCAGCGCCACTTTATCGCCCGCGACATTTGCGGCCAATTTGAGCGCGGGAGCAGGTGGATAATATCCAACCGGCAACGATTTTGCCGCTGCGCCGATGGCGCCAGGATGTCCTTTCGTATTGAGCACTATACGACCAGTCGCATTGGGCGCGATTGGTAATGCCCAACCATTTGATCCGGTGGTTGTTGGTTTCTTCGCGTGCTCATCACGTAAAAATTTAATCCATGAATCGAGCAACGCAGCAGATGGATGGAAATCTGGCACCGACAAATGTTCTTCGGCCAACTGACCTTCGCCAAGAGCATGCGGTTTCGGACCAATGGCTTGGTCGTCGATCATCACGCCTGGACCAGTGCCACATAGCGCCAGACATTCAACGCGCACCAAGGTGAATAAACCATCTTTTGTGGTTTCACCGGCATGGACGCCCAATGATTTTTCTAAATGCTCAATTAAATTTTCGCCGCCTTGAATATAGCAGCACATCGTCTGGCAAACTTGAATAAGATGCTTACCAGCAGGCACCTGACGGTACATGGTATAGAACTCAGTCACACCATAGGCATGCGCATGACTGACGGCACAGGTATCGGCCGCCCATTTAATGGCTTCGCGCGGCACCCAGCCGAATTCCTCTTGGGCCATCCACAACACTTGCAGTAACGCTGCGCGTTTGACCGGATAGCGACGCCATAGTTCTTCTACGCGTGGCTGATACTTCGCCATACGCTCAACCACAACCGCTTGGGTGAGATCTTTGGGCTGATGTTCAGCAGGATTAACAGCGCAACCGCTCATAACAAGAAATCCCCGATGATAGAATGGGGGGCAGCGCCGGAGGCGCGTTCGCGGGGGGCAAGTGCCCCCCGTTGCAAAATGTCGCCGCAGCAGCGCAGCTGATGCAGACCGCGATAGCGGGCTACGACCCGCAGGGTCGTAAGCGACTGAAAAGGCGCGCATCCGCTCATCGGTCGAGCTCTCCGGCAATAATATTAATTGAACCTAATGACGATGCGACGTCTGCTAGCATGCTGCCCGTCAACATGTCCGCATATGCGGCATATTGGGTGAAACATGGTGGACGCACTTTTACGCGGTACGGGTTCGTGCCGCCGTCAGAAATAATATGATAACCTAATTCGCCATTAGCTGCTTCGGTCGCGTCATAGCAAATACCGGCGGGTGGGCGCACCCCTTCGTACACTAATTTAAAGCTGTTAATTAATGCTTCCATGTCGTGGTAAACTTGATCGCGGCTTGGTAGACTAAGGCGGGCATCAAGCGTGTTGATAGGGCCAGGCTTTAATCGATCGAGCGCTTGGCGGACAATCGACACCGATTCAATCATTTCATACATGCGCACCATGATGCGATCAAAGGTGTCGCCACTCGTGCCAATAACGGTGTCGAAATTATAGGTTTCGTAACCGTAGTAGGGTTCATCTTTGCGCAGGTCGCGGTCAACACCGGACGCACGCAAACATGGTCCGGTCCAGCCCCAGCTAATGGCGTCTGCTGCGCTCACTGCGCACACGTCTTTGGTACGGTCGATAAATATTTTATTATGTTCGATAAGGCCGCGCACTTCATGCACAGCACTTTCGATTTTCACCAACACGGCGCGGACGTCATCTTCAAAGCCATGATAAGTATCGCGGTACATTCCGCCGATACGGGTCATGGTATTGGTCAAACGCGCTCCGCAGAGTTTTTCCCAAATCACATAAACTTGTTCGCGCGTATTAAAGAAATACCAGAAATTCGTCAGCGCACCAAGGTCGACTAAATTGGTACAGGTACATACCATGTGGTCGATGATGCGTGACAATTCACTTAAAATAACGCGCACCACGATGCAACGATCAGGCACGGTGATCGCGAACATTTTTTCCACCGCTTTGCAGAAGCCAATGTTGTTCATCATCGCACTGCAATAATTCAGACGATCCGTATACGGCAGCACTTGTGAATAAGTGCCCTGTTCGATCATCTTTTCAAAGCCGCGATGCAAATAACCCATTTCAGTGACGCAGCCGGCAATATTTTCGCCGTCAAGCGCAGCTAAAATACGCAAGGTTCCGTGCGTCGCCGGATGACTTGGTCCGACATTGAGTGTCATTAAATCGACATGCTCGCCTTGAGGAGTAATAACCTTCACGGTTTACCTCCTGCTTTTGGTAGCGCGCTAGGCACAGCGGATGGTCGTGTAATGGCTTGACCGACTGATGTTTCGCCACGTTCCAAAATGGTATAACCCAAGGAGCGCAAGCGCGCTTCTAATTGATCAATCATCGGATCGTTCATCGATAATTTCTGCCGTTTCTGACAGGGATAATCTTTACGCAGTGGGTGACCGACAAATTCGTGATGGTTAAGCAAACGCTTCAAATTAGGATGACCGGCAAAAACTATCCCGTATTGATCCCAAGCTTCGCGTTCCGCCCATTCCACACTCTTATAAAATTCACATAAGCTTGGCACCACGCAGGCTTCTTCATCAACCATGACTTTCAACACCAAACGATGGCGGAAGGCCAAACTTTTCATGGGATAGAGCACGGCGAATCGCTCGCTGCGGTGTCCTGGGTAGGCAAGGTAATCAACGCCAACGACATCCAGCAACATGGCAAATGACAAGGTCGGTTCATCGCGCAGGTATTTTACCACCTCGCGTAATTGTTCCGCCTTGCAGACCAGCGTCAGATCCCAACGGTCGCTCGCGTCGCGAGTCAGAGCAAAACGTTCACCTAACAGGGTGGCCAATTGTTCATTGGTGAGCCCAGGCTGAATCGGCCCCTGCGGAACATGAGTGCGATGTGCGATCATATGCCCACCGTCCGTTGTTCTACGAGCGATTCTTTATCAATCTTCTTCTGTAATTGCACGATCGACTCCAAGAACGCTTCTGGGCGCGGAGGACACCCGGCGATATAAATATCAACTGGAATAATTTCATCGATTCCAGGCACGGTGCAGTAGCAATCGTAAAAACCACCCGACGAAGCACAGGCACCAGCTGAAATCACCCAACGTGGTTCGCACATCTGTTCATAAATGCGGCGCAACACCGGCGCTTGTTTATAAGTGACCGTTCCAGCAATAATTAACAAATCAGCTTGGCGCGGACTGAATCGCACGAGTTCAGCACCAAAGCGCGACACGTCGAATACCGAGCTAACAATACCCATGAATTCGATGGCGCAGCACGCGGTACCGAATGGGAATGGCCATAAACTATTGCGACGACCCCAATTCACCACGGCGTCAACGCGCGTGGTGACAAAACTGTCGCCGAGATTTATCTCTGGAGCAACTGGCGCCGGTACATTTTGATACGTCATTGACAGGTCCTTATCGCCGCAGCGGTTACCACGTGGTCACCTACGACATGAGCGTCGAACGCGCATGTTGGTCGTTTTCCTATTTGTCCCAATCAAATGCGCCTTTTTTGAATAAGTACAAATAACCAACTTCGAGGAGCACTAAAAACACCGCCAAGAAGGCGACCATTTCCCAACCACCTTGATTAAAGTGAATGGCCCATGGGTACAAAAAGGCGACTTCAATATCAAATGCCAAAAATAACATCGCGATGAGATAAAATTTAACATCAAACCGTTCACCAGCCGTACCAATAACGGAAGGCAAACCACTTTCATAAGGTTCGTGTTTTGCTGGATTAGTATTTCTCGTGCCGTGTGCGATACGACTCAGAATGGTATTGATTCCGAGTAAGGCTGCCGGAACCACTAAACCTAAAATCAGCAACATAGTTAAAGGAAACACCATATCGAAAACACTGGGATAAGGCGGGACATAGGCAGCCGCTGTCGCAACAGCCGTTACAACTGCATCTGGAGTTGTCGCATCCTCGGCAGTGAGCCAAGTCTGCATCACCAAAGCGGGCATAACCGCAATCATCGGCAACCGTCCTTCCAACAATCCCGAATCGCCACATCGCGTAGCGTGTCTGGGGCGCGGCCTTATAGGACCAGCACCATCCAACACCAGAGGGAAGCCGCCGTTGTTATGTGCGAATAGGTCAGAGTTTAGAGAATTGATGCGTTTTGTTTATTCAGAGAGATGTCATTCAAATATTGATTCAATCGACTCAAGTGATCCAGACGTTAAAGTGGTTTAATATTTTGTGAGTAAGTTTAGTGCGGATGAACGCCATACAACTACCAGCGTTTACTATCGGTCAATTCGGTTAGTCTTGAAATGCCTCACTTTCCTGATGAAAACTATGAGCTCCAGACTTCGTAACCCGCTTCCCTGACCGTCAAAACAGCCTGTCTCCGACCTGGAACAAGGTATGGCGATCTCAACTTGCAGTACTCCACTCTTCACGGGATAAAGCACACCATGCTCGGTGTAACTTGCCAACTTTGCTCCAAACGGCCTGCAACCGCCCATTTGACGGAATTAGATCCTTATTCTGGACAGCGGCAGGAACTGCACATTTGTTCCACCTGTATCCAACGACTTGATTTAAAATTAGAAAGCGGTCCTCCACCGATTGCCGTCATTTTAGGCATGAAGCCGGATGACGCGTCCAGCGCGAAACTAAAAGTCATTGGCAATTTGAGCGTGCCAGCGCGACTTAAAAACGATACCACTTGCCCACATTGCGGCTTAGCATT
>CANETI010000155.1 GCA_947440715.1 Planctomycetota bacterium
AAATGCACCGCCGGCATGCAAATGGTCACCGGCTGAGCCGCCAGATCAGGAAGCGAGGTGATGATTTCCCCGCGATTTTCACCCAATGCTGCGCCGCCGTATAAAAAATATGGTACATCTGAGCCCAACGCTGCAGCGATTTGCTGCAAACTCGACTCATCGTGCCAATCGGGCCGCAGTTTTGCCAAAGCACGCAGTACGGCTGCGGCATCGCTCGACCCACCGCCAAGACCCGCACCATGCGGTATGCCTTTACGTAAGGTCATAGCCACCCCATCCATGCGACGATCACCAATAAAGGCCGCTGCTGCACGCCAAGCTAAATTACGCGAATCCGTTGGAATATCCGGCTGATCGCACTGCAATGAGAGACCGCTCGCTCCCCCGCAAACCACCGTCACTTCATCAGAGAGATCCACACTCTGAAATATCGTCTCTAGTTGATGAAAGCCATTTGCCCCGCGGCCAAGGACCTCCAAGTAGAGGTTAATTTTTGCATAGGCACGTAGTGAGACGGTTATCATGTTGATGCGAAATATCGTGCTGACTCCACGCTGGGCGCAACGCGCGTGATTTTTATTGCGCTGGTCTATCACGCACTCAATCGCGCATTGTACGGTGATGTCAGTCCTTTTTGCTGAAAGATATGGTGAACACCGCACACTCTCACGGTTCGTCATACACTACCCCCCTCCCCTCAACCTGCCCCGTTGCCGATTTCAGCCTGTCTCAGAAAGATGCGCGTCCCATGGAGGTCCCCAGGCGGAAAGTATGGTGTAGGCAGCATCTGCCGAACATCGACTTCAAACGCTGGCGAGTTCTGTGGCAGGAGGTTCTGATGTCGAAGAAGCCAATGTTGCTGGCCACCGCACTTTTGACTGCCGCCTTGATGCCGGGCGCCATGGCCGCAGATGGCTTTACGCCTGATCCGCGTTTCCCTGCTGGGGATCAAATTCGCGAGTTGTTGGCTGAAGGTGTCAAAGAATATCGTGCAGGTCGTTTCGGCAGTGCCGCCAAACGCTTCCATGACGTGCTGCTCCAGAACCCCGAAAATAAACTCTGTTATGAGTTTTACCTCGCAGCCGGCGACGGATTATTCATCGCGATGGAAGAACGCGATGAGTTACGTGATGTGCTGAAAGATTTACTGCGCCAAGCACGCATCTATCAAAAAGAACTTCGCCGCGATCCAAAATATTTAAATTTGCTCATCGACAAACTCGAGAAGAGCGAAGAAGAACGCTTAGTTGCGACCAATGAATTAGTTGCCGTTGGCCCAATTTCAGTTCCTAGTTTAGTTGCGCGGATGAATGACAATCGGCAAGACGACATGCGCGTCTATTGCCGCATCGTATTGACGCGTATGGGCTACCGCGCTGTCGTGCCTTTGACGGAAGCACTCAATGCCGCCGATGAACGCTTGGTGGCCAGTGTCGCCACGGTGCTCGCCGATATTGGTGATCCACGTCCGTTGCCGAAATTAAAACAATTGCTGGAAGCCCAAGGCACCAGCGATGTCGTGCGCCAAGTGGTGACCAACACCGTCGCTGCGATAGCCGCACGCAACAACATCAGCCAGGACGCCACCGCTGATAAACTTTACTTCCTTGAAGCCCTGCGTTATTTCCGCGGGGGTGATATCGTTCGTGATGAAATGGTCTCCAATGAAAGCCTGATGTGGCGCTGGGAAGAAGGCAAAGACAATATTGCCGCCAAGTTATCGTATGTCCGCACGCCACGGTATGCGTGGGATGAATTGATGGCGGAACAATTATTGTTCACCGGCATTCAGCACTACACCAGCTTTACCGCCTACCAACCGCTGCTCGCAGCCGTCTTCGCAGCACAAGATGTTGAAGCAGAACGCCGCGTTCGTCTTGCCAAAGAGCGCACGACTCCTACGGGTAATGCCGACGAAACGCAGGACGCCATTTCAGCTCGCGTGCAAGCGCTCAGCGAAATGAAATTGCGTGTCCGTATGTTTGGCCCAGAACATTTATATCGCGCCGTACAGCAATCCATCGTGTCGGAACACTACCTCGTCGCTGTGTATTTGATGCGTCAATTGCAAGATCGCTCATTAGCTCAACCACAATTACACCTGCCTGAAGGTGCCCTCTCACCAGATAAAGCTGGTACCGTGTTGGTCGCCGCCTTGGATCACAGCGATAAGATGGTGCGCTACCAAGCCGCTATCACCCTCGCTCACCTCGATCCTTCGCTGAAATTCTTCAATGCGGATAAAGTCACCAGCATCCTCGCTGATGCCGTTGGTGAATGGGGCAATCGCGTCGTCTTAGTCATCGATCAAGACTATCGCCAACGTAACGTCGCCCGTGAGCAATTGCAGAGCAAAGGCTTCCGCGTCTTCGCCGTGCCTGATGGGTTTGAAGCCATGCAGCGCCTTGAAGAATCGCCGATCAAAGATGCCATAATTATTGCTGGCGATTTAATTCCAACTGTGCGCGATGAAAAAGGTGGCATCGTTTCCGTTGATGAGCAACGCGCGGACACCTTGGCTGGAAAATTAGCGAAAGACTGGCGTTCGGAAAAGACGCCGGTGTTTATTTCACTGCCAGATAATCCAGAACTTGCCGCGAAGATTCAAAAAGCATTCGAAGGCATGGACAACGTGAAGGGCTTTATCCAAAAGCCCTTCAACTCGGTTGCAGTTGCAGGCTTAATTGAAGCGGCGCTGAAAGATGCCCAACTGCCAAATGCCAACCGTGAAGATGCCGAAGACATTTCACTGCGCGCGGCAATCGCCCTACAGAAACCAGATCCAACTCGTTCCCAATTCGACCTGGGCAAAGCGGCTCCTGCTTTGGCCGGTACGTTAGATGCGCGCGCCGATGGCTTGCGCATAGAAGCAGCTAAGGCCCTTGGTCTTGCTGCAACTGGTGCCACTGGCGAAGCCGTCAAGGGCATGATCAACAAGGTGACTGACGTTTACGGTACGCAAAATGCCCAGCTGACTCCAGCTGTGCGAGCTGCTTTACTGTACGCCATCGGTCAATTGAACCCAAATACCGACGCCGCCATTGAAATCCTCATGAAGGCGTTGCAATTTGAAGATGCTGATGCCGCTGCTCAGTTAGCGGTTCGCACCGCTGCTGCTGAGGCGATCGGCCACGCAACCGCCATCACCCCTGAACTTCTTTTCAAATACCAATTGCAGCAACGGCTAGATGTCCGCGCCCCAGGCGCTGGCAACGATGCGGCAGGCGTCGCCGCCGCCGATAATGCTAAATAAACTGCACGGAAACGACATCTTTTTGGGAGCATCCTGATCATGAGCACTACGGTCAAAGTCTTTATCGTCCTCAATCTGTTGCTGGCACTGGCGTTCATGTTCGTCCAGATGACCCTTTACGCGACCCGTGAAAACTGGAAGCGCCGCTGGAACGACGACACCAAGGCCCTCGCCGAAGACATCAAGAGCTACGCCCAAAAGGTAGCCGAAGAGTCGTATGGCAAGGTCAAAGCCGAAAACTTAGCAACTAGCCAAGCCGCTCAGCTCGTCGATCAACAGGCGATGATCAAAAAGCAGGAAAATAACCTGTCGGAAAAAGATAAGTCGATCCAAGCCGCTCAGCTGACGCTCAGCAAAAATGACGAAGAAATTAAAGCGCTGCGCGAACAGAACCAAACGCTGTCGAACACGCTCGAACTGACGCGTCAGTCGAACAACGAAAAGACCCATATCGCACAAGTTGCCCGTGCGGTGGCTTTCCAGCTCAACGTCAAGTTAGCTGAAGTTGAAGATGACTATAACAATGCCACCACGGCATTATCGCAACGCGAAGAAGAATTGGGCAAGCAATCCAAACTGATCAACCAACAAACTGCAACGCTGGCGATTCTCAAAGAACGTTATCCCAAAATTGCGAATGAATTGACCGACGAAAAGACTTCAGCCTCATTCTTGCAAGCAGTGGTTGCCGCCGTGCGCAACAATCCACAAGGCAAACAAGACCTAGTCATGCTGACCTTGGGCAAAGGCGACAAAGTTGAAGAAGGCGTCGAGTTCATCCTCTTCCGCAATAATTCGTACATCGTCCGCGTTCGCGTCGAAAAAGTCTTGGGTGATATGATCGCATGTCGCGTCGTGCCCGAATCCTGGAACACCAATAGCCTGCAAATTCAGCAAGGCGATTTGGCCCAGAACCGCCTCTAAACCCACCCTACCAGCGAAAGGCAAAGTATGGAAAATGACAAGACAGCTGGCTGGTTGGTGATCCTCACCTTTCTAGCATTCTCTTTAGCAATTATGTTTGCATGCTTCGAATTGAATGAGCTCCAGCTCAACAATTTATTCAAACCGATTGAGAAACTCTTCTAATCTCAACGTGTAATAGCAAACAACGAAAAACGCCACCAGCATGCTGGTGGCGTTTTTGTTTGTTCTTTATTCAAAATTGAATGAGCACTTTTTCCAAGTCTGCGAGCTACTTCCCCAAGACTTGCCAACGCGCTCCTTCAGCCGCATCCACAACGGTGATTCCCGCGCCTTGTAAGGCGTCACGGATACGATCTGCCGTGGCGAAATTTTTTGTCGTCCGTGCGCTCTGACGAATATCCAATACGACGATCATCGCCGCAGCTAATACTTCCGCTGGAGCTGACGTCGCTGACCAGGTGGCACCGTCTTTTGCGTCTTTAATCGTCACGCCCGCTGTGGCAAGCGTATCGCGAATGCGGTCTGAGGTGGCGAAATCTCGCTGGGCTCGGACGGTTTGGCGCAGTTCAATAACTAACGCCATGACTTGTGATGACACGTTATCATTGCCAATGATTGCCGCGCTGGCTTCTGCTCTGTCAGCTGGGTGAAATAAGCCAATTAATCGTCCGAGATCGCGCACGGTCAATATGATTTCCGCGGCTTGTTGCGCATTCGAACGGCGTACTTCGGCAAGTAAACTGAACAGCGAAGCAATGGCAGCGCCGGTATTAAAATCATCATCCATCGCCGCAATAAAGCCGTCGCGTAATTTTATGGCTGAGGCTGGTAGCGGTCGGGCCATCACATCTGCGAGCGAAACGGTTGCTGCGTCATCCATGTTGACGCCTAATTGCCGATGCATTTTTCCCAATGCCGTACGAGCCGCCTCTAATGCGCTCGGAGCAAAATCATTTGGTCGACGATAATGGCCCTGCATTAATAAAAAGCGTACGGTTGCCGCGCCATAGGTATCGAGCAAGTAATCCGC
This sequence comes from Planctomycetota bacterium, assembly GCA_947440715.1. Lineage (GTDB taxonomy): Bacteria > Planctomycetota > UBA11346 > UBA11346 > UBA11346 > BOG-1363. The sequence goes on from CANETI010000155.1 coordinate 5,211, forward strand.
GCGAAATTGCTGCGCGAAGGCGGCATCTTTCATACGCGGATCAGATTTACCGACTTTGACGCCGTCGTATTGAATTAAACCATTGTGCATCCAGCACTTGGCGTATCCGCCGCCATGCGCTTCGCCTTGAGCAATTTCATTTTCGTGATGCGGGAATTTTAAATCGTCGCCACCACCATGAATATCAAAAGTCGCGCCCAAGGTTTCATGTGACATCACACTGCATTCGATGTGCCATCCTGGGCGACCCGCACCCCAGGGACTGTCCCATTGTGGCTCGCCGGGCTTCGCCAGTTTCCACAAAACAAAATCGGCCGGATGATGCAAATTTGCATCGCGTTCAATACGTGCGCCAGCAATCATATCGTCTAATTTTCGTCCGGATAATTTGCCATAATCCTGCTGACGCAACACGTCGTAGTACACCCCATCATGCCCAACGTAAGCACGTCCCGTATTAATCAGGTCCGTGATATAAGAAATCATCTGCGGCAAATACGCACTGCACCGCGGATGATCCGTAATGGTCGAGACGTGCAGCCGCTTGAGATAACCAAGGTATTGTTGGGTATAGCGCTTGGTAATTTGTTCCCAGGGTTCACCAGTTTTAATGCTGCGATTAATAATTTTATCATCGATGTCAGTGATGTTATTAACGAAGCGCACGGCATAACCGCGCACCTGCAGCCACCGCGCCACCGCATCAAATAAGATCGGCCCCATCAAATGGCCAATATGGCAGTCGTCGTAAACCGTCGGTCCGCAAACATACATGCCAATGTGACCAGGAACCATCGGCTCCAAAATCTGCTTCTGACGGGTGAGGGTATTATGAATATGAATGATAGACATCGGCAACTCGCTGGTCGTGGGAGCATGGGCCGCAACCAAATTGGTCCAGTACGGGTTGCGGGTGCGCCAAAATAAAAGCTTAACCTGTTTCCTCATCAAAAAGCCATATTAGCTTTTACACCGTGCGAGCAGAAATCAGACCGCTAACGAACTCACGCCCTTAGTTCGTTAATTACCCCCGTACTGTCACCATGGCTGGTGGCATTGACGCCAATACCATGCAGCAAAGTTAGCCAAGCATTGCACAGCGGGGTGTCTTTGGGCGTTACGATATTGTGGCCCAGCTTGATGCCGGCAGCGCGGCCGGTGAGGATGGTGGGGCAGTTGCTGAGTTCGTGTC
>CANETI010000156.1 GCA_947440715.1 Planctomycetota bacterium
GATTAACGGTTATCGCATTCTGTTGGGCATAACCGGTAATAGCGCAGAGTAATTTTTGTGATTCGTTTGGTAGCGGCATTTTCTCTTTCATGCCAACGGGGTTAAATCCCGTGGTTGCCGATGGTTGTGAATAATACAAGTATCCGCCCTGACTAAGGATTTTTTGGATTTCATCGCCGTCTGAGTCAAGTCGCCGTGCAATATCCATTGGTAATGGAAACATTCCAAAGCGGTACGTAGCAATGCGCGTTTCTAAATCAGGGGAATACGAGCGATATGATCCATAGGTGTCCCACGGATTAACGCCTTCGCGCTCCATGAGGAGATTGGTATTGCTCGACGAGCCAAACTGGTCGATCATTTCCATGGCGCGAGCAGCGGCCAATAGCTGAAAACGAGACATCTGCTGCGCCTTGATTCCAGACGGAAATAGCATGAGCACGCTTACAACACCAAATGCGACTAACGCTAACGAAATAGAGACTTCAAATAAGGTAAAGCCCCTTCGCTCAAAGTGGTTTTTTGAATAGCGAGTAGACGGCGATGATGGCTCGCGTTCACTCTGAAGGAATAGTCGCATAAATTGCTCGTGGACGAGTGGACCGGACGGACTGCCTTGAATCTGAACAGAAGCCATGATGTCCTCTTCTGCCGATCGCAGGGGTGATTGGACAATCGCCACCGGAAAGCACGTCGAGGGGAATTATTCGTGGCATAACGCCTAAAGGACTACCTTAAAAACGAGAACCGGACAAGGATATGTTCAAAGTCTAAGCTCGTTCGGTAACCTGAATCACTGTACTAACAGTACGGTTTAAAAAATGAGCGGATTCAGCAGGAAGGTAAAAAAGAACATAAAAACGCTAGATTTTCACTTTGAGTAAATTCTGATCGGATCAGACATGAATGGCCAAATTTTTGATAATCTCATTTTGACAAAATTTTCACTACATTTCTTTTTGGTTACTAAATTAGCACATAAATGACACCCCGAGCACGACTAGCTTTTATGTTCACTAAGGCGAAAGATTCGTGGAAGCGCTTTCGATAAGGTATAAATGTGGAATGATCATTGAGATTGACCAGTTTCACTCGTCGAATGCAGGACATTGGCCTGAATCCTTGTCCGAAACTAAGATGCAAAAGGTTAAGAGCATCTGCGTCCAGGATAAATCAATATCGTACGATGGATCCAACCAAACGATACATTCGAAACGCTTTTAAAGTGTTGAAACGTTAGGCGACATTCACGGCCACTGCGACGGTCATAGTGGCCGATCTAGGCCATAATCACCAATAAACTTTTTGATTGAGCGCGTGGTTATGCGGGTGATTAGGAAAGCGGCGAGTGTCCTGCTGGCCACATCCGGTCAGCCATATGAGAGCCAAGCTGGCCAACAATAGCCAGGCTAGGTAGCGACGGAGCACAAAAACCAAAGACGTTGACATGCTAGCGAAAAATAGGCTTGGCATTGGTGTAGGCAAATTCCATGTGGGCGGTCGTTGGTATCTGTATCAGCAATTCAAGTGGTCGTAGCCGCTAAAAGGTCATACAGCCGACTATCTCTGTGTTGAAACGATCTAGCCGAGCCGGAAGCGGTCCCGCACACGCTTTGGGCTACTATTCACCTCGGGACTATCGAAGGGATAAAGTAGAGACTAAGAAACGAGAGCCCCGTCCGTAGGAGTGGTTGTGAGCATAAGTGATGGCGAGTCGCCGGATGATATCCTGCTAGGTCGTTATAGCCGCCAGAGAGATCTGGCGGCGTTCAATGTGCTCATCGATCGTCACCAGGCGGACCTCTTACGGACCGCCCACGCCCTGCTCGGAGACGGCCATGCGGCACAAGATGCGGTCCAAGAAGGTTTTCTGCGCCTTAGTCGCGACGCTGACCAATTGGTCGCCAAGTGGCGAGCGGGCGCATCGCTGGGTGGTTGGTTGTGCACCGTGGTGCGTAATTGGTGCATCGATCACCTGCGTCGGCGTCAGGTGGTGCCGATGACGACCTTACAAGCCGACCATGCGGACATGGGAATTTCCCCTGCCGTCGCCATGGCGAAAGCCGATTCCGGTCAAGATTTGTGGCGCGCGGTTGATGCCTTACCCGATCTCGAACGCGCCGCTGTGGTGCTGCGATATCGCGACGGACTTAGTTATCAGGACATTGCCGAACGATTGGATAAGACCGCCACCCATGTTGGCGTATTATTACATCAAGCCTTAGGCCGCCTACGAACCTGCGATGCGCTGCGCGCGGGAGAACAACCATGAGCACTGATAAATTAAATTATGCCCATCAAGACATCGGCTATTTGCTAACCGCCTATGCGGATAGCCAATTAGTGCCAGATGGGGTGATGTGGGTCGAAGAACAACTCGACCGCAATGCAGAATTACGCGCCAAGCTAAAAGAAATTCGCAGCCTGCAAGCCGGATTGCGACAGGCATTTGCAGGCAACGCGCCGACTTATGCGCTGGATTTACCTCGGCGGGACGCGTTGTTGGCGCAAGCCGGCTCAAAGAAACGAAGTGCGAAAAATTTATCATTTAAGTCAGCAATGAAAGTCATGTTGGCAGCAAGTATTTGTGTAGTTATTTTAGGAGGCATTGGACTTCCTGTTTTTAGAAGTGTGCGCCCCAATCATGCTTATACAGATGTCGATATGGAATTGCCACCCTTGCGTGTAATGACGATGGATGCACCAGCAGCGAGTGCCCCCACTGATACTCTAGCGGCATTCGACGTTCCGGAAGCGACCGGAGAAAAGTCGACATTTGGTAATCGGAAAGATCTTGATCAATCGTACGGATATGCTCGGGGATTAGTGAATGCAGGTGGCCCTGTCGGCGGCTTAGCCCCGCTGGGCGAGAATAAATCTGCAGCACCGGCGCAGGCGCCTACCGGATTCACCAGTGTTGATGTAGGTGGTGTGTATTCTCCGCCATTAGCAAAAGCCGAAGGTGGACGTTTAAATAATTCATTGGCTGATGACAGCCGCAAATCCATGGATGTCGCAGGGAAATTAGCGCAACCGAGCGTGGTCATTGCGCAACGCAATGATCGTCAGATGGAGCAAGAAAAAGAAGTTGATTCCTTCGCTGCAACTACTCCATCGCCGACGAAACCCATGGCGACAGCAGCCGCTCCCGTAGTGATCAAGCCATCATCGCCACCATTTCATGCCGTTCGGCCTCAACCGATTCCCACCGAAAGACAGCAATTGGCGCGGAAGGACAGCGATAAACGTCCAGAACCAAAACAGCAAGGGGTTACGAATGATGATCGTTTAGAACGTCAAGTAACTGAAGTGACACAAATAGAAAAGTCCGACAAGGGACGAGAAGACGCAAAGGTATCGCTTGAGAGTGGTGGAGGTGGTGGTGGATTTGCATTAAAAAGTATTGGGGGAGAAAAAGCCAAGAACGAAAAAAATGTCGCCAGTAAAGAGCCGCCGACAAGTGGAGTGACGAAAAAGGCGGTTCAACGAACGGGCGACGAATTAATGGTAAAAGGTAATTATCCCAAAATCGCGAATGAATTAACCGACGAAAAGGTGAGCGCTTCTTTTTTCGGAGGTGTTATCTCCTCCGTCCGTAACAATCCGCAGAACCAACAGGATCTGTTAATGATGTCGATTGGTGAAGGTGACAAAGTAAGCGAAGGGAGTGAATTCATCATCATTCGAGATAATCAATACATCGTGCGTATGCGTGCTGAAAAAGTGTTACAAGGCATCGTCGCTGGACGTGTTATTCCTGAATCTTGGAATACGAATGGACTACAGGTTCAACAAGGTGATTTAGCCGTGGACCAACTTGGCGGCGCATCGGAATTATCTGGCAAACAAGCCTACGAATGGATGACGACCTCGGCTAAACTAGATCCGAGAATGAGTCTTGCTACATTAAGCGCACCAGTGACGAACGATAATACTGGTCGTTATGGCGAATTATTATGGATGATCAGTGGTGATAAAATCGCCTATCAGGTGACGCAGAATGCGCAGACGTTACTAAAAAAATCAGGTCTGGTGCAATTACGTGACGAACCCGTCTCGCGTGGTGTCTTACGCATCGCTCGCTCAGTAAATCTCCAAGCTCAATTCACCGGCGGCATCGTGCATTTGGATGTAGCGCAACGTCCACTCGATCCAACGGATTCGCAGGGTTTTGAATTACCAACGTTTCGCACGTTGATGGGTACGTCGCCGATGCAGTCCATCGCGATTGATCCGGTGCAAACGGTCGCCATCGACGCGGATACGGCATCGTATGCCTACGCTAAAGCACGCATTGCAGCGGGCGAAATGGTTGATGCGTCGACCATCAAGCCGGAACATTTTATTAATGCGATGCCGATGGATTATCCCAAAGCGTTGGGACCAGAAGCCTTTTCGCTCTACGCTGAAGCGGCACCATCACCGTTTGCGCGGGCGCATACGGCTTGGGGAGCACGCACGGCGTTGGTATCCATTGGTGCTGTTGCAAAACCCGCCGCTGCGGATGAACGTCGGCCCTTGGCGTTGACCTTGGCGATTGATTGTTCCGGTTCGATGGCGCAGCCTGGGGCGTTGGATCGGATTAAAGTCGGATTACAGACACTCATTGGTAACTTGCGCGCCGAAGATCGCGTGTCGATCGTCGCCTTTGGTGATCAAGCGCGCGTGGTGTTGCCCGCTACGCCAGGTAATGATCCGAATACGGTACTTGCCGCTTTGCAGACATTGACCACCAGTGGCGCGACCAATGCGGCAGAGGGGTTAACCTTGGCCTATCAATTAGCCGCAGAAACCGCCGCGCCGGGTGTGGAAAGTCGTGTGTTATTAGCAACGGACGGCGGCACCGTGGCTGGCGCTGATGATTTACTGCGCCGCGTCACCGCATTTAAAGATCGTGGCATTACGTTAGTCGTTGTTGGTTGTGGCCAAACGTATCGCGCAGGTCCACTGCAAGAATTAGCCACCAAGGGCGATGGCCAGCATTTCTTTGTCGGCAGCAATGACGAAGCACAAACGCTGTTCTCAACCACGTTGCTACCAGATCGTCTCGCGGTTTTGGCCAAGGATGCGAAGTTACAAGTTACCTGGAATCCGCAACGCATCAGCCACGCACGATTAATTGGTTACGATCAGCGCCGCTTAGCGACCAAAGATTTCCGCGACAACAGCATCGATGCGGGAGAATTATCACAGGACACGCAAGTAACCGCGTTGTTCGAAGTGTTATTAGTCGACGGTGGCACCGGCCCACTCGGCAACGCTGCGGTGCGTTATTATGACACCCGCCGCGAACAAGTCCGCGAACTCGCGTGCCCATTACCTGGCTCCATCCTTGCTAGCCAACCAAGTGACCGCCTGCGATTACTCGCCTGCGCCGCCACCACCGCCGAATGGCTACAACGCGGCTGGTGGAGCAATGTCCACCTCATCACGCCGGCAGAAATTACCGCCCAACTCAAACGCTGCCCTCAACCAATCGCTGCGGAATTACGCAAAATGGTTGAACAGAAAGCGGAGTAAGCTGTTACCAAGTCGTTACGAAGAATTTAGACATAAGAATTAGATTAACAAGAGGAACGGAGGAACGGAGGAAGACAATTTAAGTATGGGATCAACTCTCGCGAGCTATTTCAATTTTAATCATCCTTCTTTTGCCTTCCTCCGTTCCTCCGTTTCTCTTGTTCATATCTGCCTTCTGCTTCAGTGCTCTTTAGTCGTCAACCATTCGGGGTTTTATTATGCGCCATGCTCTTCTTGCATTGTTTATGTTTGCTCCATTCGTTGTGCCGATGGCTGCGGTAGAGGAATTGCCGCCGGTGGTTTTTATTCCGTTTGAGGATGTGCCGACGCTTGATCCGAAAAAACAGGCGGTGTTTGTACCGTACGAACGCTTCATGGCGTTATGGGAATCATCGCGACCAAAACCTGAAGATGTGGTCAAACCGCCAGTCGGAGCAACGCTACGTGATTACACATTAACGGGCACGGTGCGTGGTGATTTGGCGGAATTTACCATGACCGGGACGGTGACGGGTTTGGGGAAAGATTGGGCGCAAGTCACGTTGCCAGCGACCTTGGGCATCAGCGATTTTAAGCCTGGTGATGATGGTTTAATTGTTGAACGCACAGCGAAATCGTTAGTGCTGCATGTACGCGGAATCGGCCAACATACGTTTACCGCAACGGTTGCGGCTCCGGTGACGGGCGATGCGTCCGGACGGCGATCATTAACCTTAGCGTTACCAGCAGCCGGCGCGGGTCGTCTTGAAGTTGTAGTGCCTCAGGCCGACGCAGCGCTGACTTTAACGCCGCCAGTGGCTGCGACCACGACCCCAGCAGCCGGTGGTACGAAATTA
>CANETI010000157.1 GCA_947440715.1 Planctomycetota bacterium
CAGGCAGAAATTTTACGCCGTGGTGAAAAAGGCGTTTTCGTCAACGAGCTGACCACCTTGATTAATAATGCGGCCGCACCAGTGGCCGTGCGCGTGGCGGCGGTGTTTACCTTGAAACAATTAATTAAAGCCAAGTCGCACGACCTATTAATCGCGCTCACCAAGGATGATCTTATGGAAGAGTGGGCTTTGCGCGCGCTAACGGACCGCAGCAGTCAATTAGCGAGCGTCCCTAATGATCCTTTTATCCGAGGTTTACGGAGCGCCAACCCACGAGTGCGTGCCCAAGCACTGATCAGTTTGGGTCGTTTAGGTAAAAGTGATGTCGCCAAATATATTGTTCCACTGACCGCCGTCGCCTCTGATGCCGTTGGCCCTGATCGTATCATCCCACATTTGGCGGTGCGGTCTTTAACCACCTTACACGCCGTAGAGCCATGCCTGTCTGCATTAGATACTGCTACGACCAACGACCAAATAGACGGTGCGTTGTGGGCATTACGTAATTTACACGATGAAAAAACTGTTACGGGTCTAATCTCACGTGTGGAATCCGCTTCGCCAGAACGACGGTTAAAATACCTCACCACCTTGGCTCATTTATATTTCCGTGAAGGTCAATGGGATCGCAAACACTGGTGGGGTACGCGTCCTGAACATCAGGGCCCCTATTATGCACGTGCCACCTGGGAAGGCAGCGCCCCCATTGCAGAGTTATTTATTCGTTTAGTCCAACAAGGTGGTGAAACCGCTGCACATGTGTTAAAACAAGTCGACTTTTACAAAATGAAGATTGATGAATTAACGGTGACTGCAGGCAAGAATGAAAAGGCGCAACAAGCTGATCCACAAAAAGACGCAGAACTCCTAGCCAAAGCGCAACAAGCCACCAAAGATGCCAAAGGCGATGTCATAGCCAACTTGGGTTATGAAGCGGTGATGACTGCTGCTCTCGCCACCAAAGGTGATGCCAGTAAGGGCGAACAATTATTTCTGCGTCAAGGTTGTGTTGCCTGTCATACCATTACAAAAGAAGGCCCACAAAAAGGTCCGTACCTAGGCGAAATTGCTAAACAATATAGCCGCGCCGAATTAATTGAATCCATCGTCAAACCAAATGCAAAAGTCGCCCAGGGATTCACCACGCGGTGGTTCGAATTAAAAGACGGCCAACGATTAATGGGTTTTGTTACCAGCGAAGGTGCCGACACCATCGAGTTACGCAACATCGTCGGTCTAGCGATGACCATCCAAGTTAGCGATATCGTTAAACGTGGCGACGATCAAAACTCAATGATGCCAATTGGACTCGTGAATAATTTAACCACCGAAGAACTAGCATCGATGATGGCGTATTTTGAAGCGTTGGTTGGGAAATAGTTTTTTTTGACGGACGGACATCGGACCAGTTAAAAGAGAATTGGCCCACCTTGTGCGTTCCCTCCGCTAGCCGGAGGCCTCTGCCATGTCGCTTAGAATCAATTATAATCTCGCTAGCTTGTTGGCACATCAGAGTTTACGTGGTGCAGACCGGTCGCTTTCTGCTTCGATTGCGCGGTTGTCATCGGGGGAACGCATTCAGCGGGCGGGAGATGATCCGGCATCGATGGTGCTGTCACAGAAGCTGCGTCATCACTTAGCTGGCATTGATCAAGCCACCAAAAACAGCGAAGAAGGCGTGACCATGGTCCAGACCGCCGAAGGAGCGATGGATGAAGTATCACAACTGCTGATCCGCATGCGCACCTTAGCGGTGCAGGCAGCCAATGCGGGGGTGCAGGACCCAGCGAGTTTGCAAGCCTTGCAAAATGACCTCGATGCTGCCGTTGCGAGTATTACCCGCACGGCCACAAATACGTCGTTTGGTTCATTACCGTTACTGCAAGGCTCATTGGCTAATAATACCATGGCGACGACGTCGCGCACCACCGTGAACGCCATCAGTCACGACATGACCTTATTGCCTGGAGGCATTCAAAATAATTCCACGTTAACCTCGACCGTTGCGGCGCCGATGACGCTGGACCACAGCAGTGCAAATGTGACACTCACTGGTCTCGTTAGCCCGCTCCCAGGAACAACTCCCTTACTCGGCTTAGATCAAAATGGTACGGTGTTAGATAATATTGCTGGAAAAACCATGACGTTCACTGGACCGTTGGGCAGTCGCACGATTACGCTTAATGCGAGCACCACCATTAATGATGTGGTTTCTCAGGTTAATGCGTTCACCAATCAAACCGGCGTGCGCGCAGCCTACGATGCGAATACCGGCGGATTAACCGTGGAAAGCACGTGGTATGGAAACAGCACCTTATCCGTCGTGAGTGATGATATGACCGCCGGGGTTAGCACCGTTGGATTATTAGACAGCAACACCACGGTCGCCAACACCAGCGCAAATGTAACACTCACCGGTCTCGTCAGTCCGTTACCGGGCACCACGCCACTAGAAAATCTCGACCAAAATGGCACCACGTTGGATGCCGTCACGGGAAAAACAATGACCCTGACTGGACCATTGGGCACCAACACCATAACCCTCGCCGCTGGCGCCACGATTAATGATTTGGTGACACAAATTAATGCCGTCACCACGCAAAATGGTCTAAGCGCCACGTACGATGCGAATACCGGTGCATTAGCCGTCGTCAGCACCATGCCTGGAAACAGCACGTTTTCTATCGCAAGTGATGATATGACCGTCGCGCTCAGCGGGGTGGGATTGCTCGATAGCGATACCACCTCAGCCACAAATGCCACGGTCACGCGCGCAAATACGCTCGTCACGCCCACGACGAACCAAACGGTGCAATTAGATTATGTCGATGCGAATGGCACCACGCGTTCTCTCACATTAACGCAGAACCCAGCGTCAGGAAATGGACTAACATTTACCAACCGAGCTGGTGGGCCAGAATTGGTTCCCCCTTACACCGCTTTTGCACCCAACGCGTTCAGCGTTTCCTTTGTCGATACCAGCAACGGCACCTTTGCCAGCACCATTGCCGTGGGTGCTGGGAATTACACCGCAACCCGCCTGAGTACCACGTTTATTCAAACGGGTGCACAGGCTAATCAAACGACTATTCTTGATATTCCCGACATGCGTGCAGGTGCCCTTGGTCATACCGCCAATATGGCAGCAACCGGTTTGGCCAGCGTGCTGGATTTGACTACCACGAATGCCCTTACCAGTGGCAATGCCACCAATGCTATTTTATTGCTTGATGCCGCGATCCAAGAAGTCACGGAAGCTCGTGGCCGCGCCGGTGCGATCCAGGCAAATGCTTTAGAATCAAGCATGTCTAATTTGCGCGTATCTTTTGAAAATCTCACCACGGCCGACAGCCGCCTACGTGACACTGACTTTGCCGCAGAAAGTGCTGCCTACGCAAAATATAATATTATTTATCAATCGGCTACCGCGATGCTGGCACAAGCCAACCAAATCCCGCAAACACTGATGCAAATGCTGCGACAGTAATTGAACGACGAGCCGCATTTGTTGGCTCATCAATTGACCTGATAAACGGAGAGCGATAGCTCTCCGTTTATCTCATTCCTGGCCGCATAGGAGCCGAGTCGTTGCGCCACTCAGGTATTGCTCCCTGCACAAAAAGTCCGCTCTCAGCCTTTTAAATTCTCAGCACCGTCACAGCAAAGTTAATACTAACTTCTAATTATTCGTCACAGTCACCCACCCCATCCGTTCTGATACTAGGCAGCTACTGTTTCTTCCCTGTTTTAGCCTCATAACCGTGACAAAATTGCGCATTTTACGGCTATACTGTTATGAATATCTCCGCAACGAACGCTTTGCTCATTGGTATCTCTCATAACTCGACCACCGCCCGGTTGTTGAGCCTTCCCAGGATGCAACGCTCCCATGCAACGCCTCGCTCGCCGCACCAATCCACTGCTTAAACGGACGTCCTCCTGGATCGTGGCTTCGGGACTGGTCTTAAGCAGTCTGGTATTAACGGCGTTAGCCCAAGCAGCGGATTTACATGCCGCTGGGGCAAAAGTTTATCGCGATCAATGCGCATCCTGTCATGGCAAAAACGGCGAAGGGGTGCGCAATAAATACGCCGACCCTTTGGTGGGCGACCGCTCACTCGCCTCATTAATTCGGTATATCGATCGGCAAATGCCGGAAGATAAACCGGATGGCTGTAGCGAAGAAGAGGCGAAACAAGTCTCCGCCTATATTTATGAAAACTTTTATTCGCTCGAAGCACAATTACGTACGAATCAACCGCGGGTTGAATTATCCCGCCTGACCGTCAATCAATATCAAAATACCATCGCCGACTTACTCGCGTCCTTTAATGGCTATGCTAAACCGGTTGATAAATTTGGTCTGCATGCTGAATATTTTAACGATGGCCGTGGCTTCAACGGCAAACAAAGGGTCATCGATCAAACTGAAGAGATTTTGGATGTACGCTTTGAAGGGAAAAAACCGTCTGATAAAATCGACAAAGAAGATTTCGCCGTACGTTGGAGTGGCGCGGTATTTGCGCCGGAAGATGGCGAATATGAATTTATTCTCGATACACCAAACGGTGCGCGGCTATGGGTCAATGACCGTGAAAAACCATTAATTGATGTGTGGGTCCGTTCCGGAACCGAAACAAAACATCGCGCGAATATTCGCTTACTCGCTGGTCGTACTTATTATCTCAAAGCAGAGGTGGGCAAAGAAAAGAAAGAAACTCTTTTTGCCGCACAGCTGCGCTGGAAAGTACCGCACCATCCCGAAACCATTATTCCTGAACGCTTACTCTCACCAGACGGCGGTTCACAATTTTGTATCGTGCAAACGCCGTTCCCGCCGGATGATAATAGCCTTGGATATGAACGTGGTGCGACCATTTCAAAAGCCTGGGATGAAGCCACCACGCTAGCGGCCTTTGAAGTCGCGAATTACGTCATTGAAAAACTGCAGCGTTACGCTGGCGTTCGCATTGATGCGGGCGATGCAAAAGCCAAATCGCTGACTTTTTTACGCACTTTTGTCGAGCGCGCCTACCGTGAACCGTTGTCAGAAGACACGCTCATTCAGCTGGTCAATAAACCGTTTGAACAAGCTGAAAACATTGAAACCGGTATTAAAACCGTCCTGTTACAGACGCTTAAATCCCCACGATTTTTATACATCGGCATTACGGGTAAAGCACAAGATCCGTATGTCATCGCGAGTAAAATTTCCTACGGCTTGTGGGATTCACTGCCGGATACTTTTTTATTAGCTGCGGCTAAACAAGGCTGGATTTCGAAACCTGAAGAAGTGCTCAAAAATATTGATCGTCTGCTGGCCGACCCACGTGCGAAAGCAAAGCTAAAACGTTTTTATCATCGTTGGCTTAAAGTTGATGAACTGCATGGCTTAGAAAAGAATGGTAAAAAATTCCCCGGATTTGATGACGCCATGGTGTCCGAACTGCGCACCTCCTTAGATCTATTTGTTGAAGATGTGATGTGGAGCGATCAATCGGACTACCGACAATTATTCACAACCAATGATTTATTTCTTAATGGTCGACTGGCTAAATATTATGGCATTCCAGCTGACGAAAATGCACCCTTTGGCAAATACCAAGTCGCCGATCAGCCACGCGCAGGCATTCTCACTCATCCATTATTAATGGCGGGTTTGGCTTACAGTGAAACCTCATCACCCATCCATCGTGGTGTATTTGTTAGCCGTAATTTACTCGGACGACGCTTACGCTCACCGCCAGATTCAATCGTGCCTGAAAGTCCGACCTTAAATCCCAAGCTCAGCACCCGTGAACGCATTAGTAAACAAACGAAACCCAGCAGCTGCCAATCCTGTCACGATATGATTAATCCCCTGGGCTTCACCATGGAGCACTTCGACGCGGTCGGTCGTTATCGTGCCCAGGAAGACACGCGTCCCATTGATGCCAGCGGTGGCTATCTGCGCCAAGATGGCGAACAGCTGGTTTTCACTAACGCCCGCGACCTGGGTAAATTCCTCATCGACAGCCCAGAAGCCCAGGCCGCCTTCGTCGAACGGCTCTTTAAGGACACCATTAAGCAGCCCATCCTGGCTTATGGTCCCAACGAAAAAGAACGGCTGCGTCAATACTTCGTCGCAAATAACTTCCATATGCGCAAGTTATTGGGTGAGATGTTGATCAGCGCGACTTTTGCCTCAACGAATACATCGGCAACAACCACCACTGTTCCGAGTACCCCTAAGCAGGTAGCAAAACCATGAATCGCAACACCAATCGCCGCGAATTTTTGCAACAAATGGGCTGCACCGCCGCATTGCTCCCATTTCTGGGAAATTTACCCAGTTTGGGCTTTGCCGCA
>CANETI010000158.1 GCA_947440715.1 Planctomycetota bacterium
ATTGGGATCATCTGGGCGCGGCTGCGTTTCAGCACGGAAAAGAAAACGCGGCGAGACCAAGATGGCCTGCAAGCCGAGTGCGATGCCATCTTCAAAAGTGTGATTAAGTGTGCTGGCATGGTCCACCGCTAAAGTGGATAATCGTGTGAGAAAAGCAGGGTCTACCGGACGGCGAAATGCCCGTTCGCCATAACGAGAAAAAATATCCTGTGCATAAGCGAGTCGTTCGCCGCGATCAGCGGTAGCTGGGCCACGAGTGAAAATAGCACGATGTGATTTTGGCAATGCCGCCTGATGCGTTGGCCCGACAAAACGGGCTTCGCTCATGGAAAAGCCGATGTTATTATCTTCGCGCGTCGATTTAGCTTTGCGCGAATCTAAGCGATAGGCGAGCGTGTAGGTGCCTTTAGTTAATTTTTTACTGATAGTAAACGCGTCAACTAATGAAGGGGTGTTGGTGTAAATGCGATGGTCAATTTGCTCGTTATTAAACCACACCGTGCAAGCCAATTCACCAGTGAATGGGTAAAAACTGCTGATCCGAATATCTACCTTGGCAGTGTAGTCACCATCTTCTGTCACGACCAGATCAGTCGTCATGGTCTTTGGTTCAGACTTATTATCCGACGGCATGGCTTTAAAGGAACCGACCGTCAATATTTTTTCCGGAACGATGGGGGGACCTTGATGAATAGCTTTATTTACGATTTGCTCTGCCGTATTGAAATATTTATCCATCAGCACGGGTGACAAGGTTAACACATCGCCAATGCGATCAAATCCGTAACCGCTATCATCGGCGGGAAACTCTACAGCAGGCTCAAAATCAATGCCGAATAAATCCTGAATACTGAAATTATATTCACGTCGATTCAAACGATTGATGGTCACGCGTCCGGGATCTGGATTGCTGCAATCAATACGATAAATTTCGCGATCAATCCAATCAGCGATGCGCACGCGCTCAGCGGCAGTTGGTTGCTTTTTCTTTTTTGGTGGCGGCATGACTTCGGTGCTCACGGCTTCGCGCACGTGTTTCCAGAAGGGCAAATCGGCCATGGCCGCGGATTCGGTTTTATGTTGATCTAATTTGATATCGCCTTTGTTGGTGTCATCGGCATGGCAATCGAAACAATAATTTTCCAAAAATGGACGAATGTCTTTGCTGAAAGTCAGGCTTTCTTGGGCTGCGATAGTCTGACCAGCTACGAATAGCGACAACCAGCCAATAAAAGACAACGCACCTAAGTGAGAGGAATGGTTGCGAATGGTGATACCATGAACGGGCATAAAAGATTCCATCAAGCGACGATTACGTAGCGGTGCAGGTACCATAACAAGGGCAAGGAATGCGACTTAGTCACGCTTCCTTTACGAAGCGAGGGAAACTAGATATTAGACATCAAAGGACTGTAGTTATAGGAACCAGTCTCAAATGTGTTGATACTGAATTTTCCCACACCAAGTAGCATTTTGCGGATTATAGATCTAAGCCTACTCGAAAGGGTAGCGAAATTGCCTTAATTTAGTGCGGATGGTCGGCAGGTCGTTCGATCTACCAACATTTGATTGGAGCCAAGGTCATGTGCCCAGCGTTACAATGATGGAGTAGGCAGGTGACTACGAAGCGGAAGGGGTAGTAGCTCTGTGGTCAAACCCTTGTTCGGTGGTCCTAAAGAAAGTAACAAAGAAGTTCCCGAGAATTAAATCAGGCAGTCAATCCAATGGTTGACATAGTTCAGCGACGATCTGATATGCCCGATCATGGCACGTAAACCTCGCGCGTCGTCGGCCCCTGGCCAACGAGTGACCCTCAAACAAATTTCGGAAGAATCGGGCTTACCGATTATGACCGTATCGCGCGCTTTGCGCGGCCTACGTGGCGAGGTAAGCGAAGCGACTCAGCGTGCGGTTTTGGCCGTGGCAGAACGATTGGGTTATCGTCCTAATATGTTGGTGCGTGCCATTCAAACGGGCCACTCCATGAATATTGGCGTGGTGTTGCCGCCGATCGCTACTTTTAGTTATGAATTATTACGTGGCGTACATGACGAATTAGCGCGTCATGATTATTTGCCAATTGTGCATTGGCAGCAGTCCGACAAAGCCATTGATGCGACCGATGAACGCGTCGGAGAACTCGAAGTCATTCATCATTTACTAGATCGCCGAGTCGATGGGGTTATATTTCTCCCTGCCGATGATTTAGTTTTTGATCTGCATGTGCGTGAAGTATGGAAACGCGATATTCCCTTAGTCGCAGTTGATCGTTATTTGCGTAAAAGTGGCGCTGATTTCGTTGGCACTGATGACGCAATGGGCGCGCGTTTAGCCGCTGAACATTTATTAAGTCTTGGTCATCGTCGGATTGCTACCATTGCTGGTGAAGAACGCATCGGCCCATTTGCGGATCGTCGACACGTTTTTGTTGAAACGGTGAAAGCCGCAGGTGGCACTTGTACGGTGGTCGAAGTGGGAAAACCGTTGATGCCACGATTAGGACAATTGGCGAGCGAATTATTAACCATGAAGCCACGACCAACGGCAGTATTTTTGGCTGCAGATCATTATGCACCTGAATTTTTGGCGGTGGCTCGCACCTTTGATTTATCGATCCCGCGCGACTTATCCGTGATTGGATTTGCCGATTTAGAAATGGCATCCTACATGACGCCACCATTGACGACTATTCGTCAACATCCGTACCTGATTGGTCAGGAAGCGGCGCGTTTAGTCATGCGCCGCTGTCGTGGCGAAACGGATACCAAGCCGGTTGAATTGCGCTTAAAACCTGAATTAGTTGTGCGTTCATCGACGACCGTGCCGCCCAAACACTGATCACTCGGTAACCGTCTCCGACCATTGTGCCATCACCGTGGCGGTTTAATCTGCCCGCGTGCATATCGTATCCGTCATCCTGGTTGCCTTAGCGGGTCTTTTTTACTGCGCTGCCGCTTTAGTGCGTTGGCGACAAATGGCGGTTTCTGATGATCGCCGCTTTGCCCATGTCTTATTGTACGTTGGTCTAGCACTGCACAGCGTCAGCCTGGGTATTAGCTTGTTGGTCCCAGGTCATCAAAGCTTTGCTTATGGCGTGTTGGCGGTGTGGGCAGCCGTGGCGGCATTATTTTTTGCTTCGCGCTATTTAGCTTCACCTAGTCGTACCATTTTAGTGTTGCCGGTTGGTGGCATGGCGTTGTTGGTAGCGATGTCATCATTGGCCAGTCCAAGTCAGGCCGTGCCAGTAGTGGATTTAAAATGGATTACTCAATTGCACATTGGATTCATGGCCATGCATTTAGCTGTGATGCTGGTTGCAGGCTCGGCTGGTGGCATGTATTTGACCGCTGCGAGACAACTAAAATCACCGTCACCGCGCGCGCTTCGTTTACCGAGTTTGCCCGTACTCGAACGTTTGACTGAACGTGGTTTAGTCATTGCGACGGCTTTATTATTGGGCGGTTTAGCAACTGGCGGAGCGGCGATGCAACTGTCCCGCGTCGTTAATTTAGCTCAACCATCCATTATTTTGGCTTTGCTGACGATGATATTACTCATCGTCGCACTCGCGCTGCGTGCGACCAACCACCTCAATCGTCGCGGCATCGCTCTGGCAGCGGTCGCGGCCATGCTGATCGCAGCGTTAGGAAGTTTCAGCCAATTGGTGGTAACCCATGGGTGAGAGCGGCAGCGCGGCCGAGGGCCTGCCAATGGTGGTATTTGGCGTTGATCACCACCGTTCTCCGGTGGCGATACGCGAACGTTTGGCGGTGACCGCTGACAG
Organism: Planctomycetota bacterium; assembly: GCA_947440715.1. GTDB lineage: Bacteria > Planctomycetota > UBA11346 > UBA11346 > UBA11346 > BOG-1363. Next base: position 3,785 of record CANETI010000158.1, read on the forward strand.
TATGAACCGTTTGTTGGCAACGTTAGCTACGACGCCGGGCGCGAGTGAAGCCGTGGTGCTGTCTACCTGTAATCGCTTGGAAATATATTTAGGCGGAACGCCGGATCGCCAACAAGTTCTCACGCGTTTGGCCGAGCACCAAGGTGTGGACGCGGCTGCGCTTGAAGATCACGCCTATTGGCATCCTGGTATTGATGGTGTGCGTCATTTATTTCGTGTCATTAGTGGGCTAGAAAGTTTAGTGATTGGTGAATATCAAATTATTCATCAGGTTAAATCTAGCTATGACCTTGCTTTACACGGACGTTTTACGGGTTCCGTGCTGAATCCATTATTTCAGCGCGCGCTTGGTGTGGCGAAGGAAGTGCGGAACCAAACGGCAATTGGTAAACATAAGTTAAGCGTGGCATCAGTAGCGGTCGATTTAGCCAAACAAATTCACGGTGAAGTAAACCGCGCACGTTTATTAGTCATTGGCGCAGGTGAAATCGCAGAATTAGCCGTACGTTATTTAATGACGGCTGGGGTACGTGAATTAACCCTGATTAATCGTAGCGAAGACCGAGCACAATCTTTGGCGGATGAATTTCGCACGCAAGATTTTCAGCCACAGGTATTGCCTTGGTCCATGCTCAGCGACGCGTTGACGCAACATGATATCGTGGTGACGTCCACCGCAGCACCGCACGCGGTGGTTACAGTATCGGATGTAAAAGCGGCCATGCGCCGTCGTCGTCAGCCGATCATGTTTATTGATTTAGCTGTACCGCGCGACGTCGAATCAGCCGTTGGTGATTTAAACGATGTTTTCTTATTTAATATCGATCACCTCGAACAAGTGGTCTCTGCCAATCGCCAATTACGTGTTGAAGAAGTGGATGTTGCCAGCGCCCTGGTCGATTCGTTAGTTTCGTCGTATATCACAGATGTCCGCCACGATCGTGGAGCATTAATGGCCCAGGTCGCGAGTTACTTTACCGATGTCATTGCAGCCGAAGAAGTACGTTTGGCAGGCAAATTAGGAATTAAAGATAATCCTGAGTTGCGTTATGGCTTAGAACGTGTCGGCAATAAATTACAGCACCAGTTATTGCGTTATTTACGTGAGCAAGGCAAAGATCCGGCAGCAGAGAAAATGGTTCGCGATTTATTAGGATTGTGAGCAAACCGAGGGTGGAAGAGCCGTAAATCTTACGCCTTGGTTTTACGCAGGTGCCAGCTGGCCATGACGCCACCGACTAATCCACCAAGGTGCATTTCCCAACTAATGGGCGCGACGTTGCCTTTTTCATCGACCTGTGGCGGCAGAACGCCAAAAAGTGCGCCGCCATAGAGCACTAAAATGATCACGCCGAGGAACAGCGGAAACCAGCCACGGCGAAAAATACCGTTGGCAATTAACCAACCGATTAAACCGAAAATAATACCACTCGCTCCGACGTGAACTGCCCCAGGGGTCGACCAAGAACCAATGCACCAGGTAAACAGACCAGCGGTCAGCATGCTGTAACCAACAGCGGCAGCGGTTAGCGTGCGGCTGTAACCACAGGCGACCCAACCAAGAATTAATAGACTGATACTGTTGGCAATAATATGAGCCACGTTGGCATGGAGCATATGCGAGGTGATGATGCCGACCAAGCCATCCACATCGCGCGGACGTAGTCCAAGCCAGTTGGCGATCCAAATGTTTGACGTCGCACGTAACACGACATCAACAATAAAAACCACCCATAAAAAACTGAGCCAGCTGACAACCAAAGAAAGGTCGCCGACTGGCCCACGTTTGACGCCGCTCATATATGGTTAATAGCGCGTTGAATTAAATGATGATCAACCTTATCAGCCTTTAGGGATGACCACGATTTCGACGCGACGATTCTTTTGGCGTGCGGCTTCGGATTTAGCTGGGTTCAAAGGACGTTGTTCGGCGTAGCCGGCAAATCCGAGATCCGATGCATTGACGCCGCGTTCGAGCAAGTAATGCAATACTTGGCGTGCGCGACCACCGGCGAGATCCCAGTTGTCTTCCCATTTATTCTTGGTGCGGCTGATCGGTTGGTCATCCGTGTGACCTTCGACGCGCACGTAATGATTAGGATACTTTTGTTTGATAATGGCAACCACGCGGCTGATCGATTCTTTAGCCGGTGCGGTTAATTCGGACGAGCCAGCTTTGAACAGAATCGAACTTTCGATACTGAAAATAACTTCGCGATCGCGAGAACTGATATCGACGCCTTCACCGGCGGCATTTTTCACCGTAACAATAGGCGCTTGGTTCGCGGGAGCCGTGGTAATAATATTATTAACTTGGCGCGTCGAAATGGTGGCCATTTGCGCTTCCAGCTCTTTATTGACGCGTTCCAGCTCCTGGATCTGCACGTCCTTATAAGCGAGGTCTCGGTCACAACCGCAACCACCAAGGGTGAGGGAAGCGGCGGCAACCGCACATGCCACAAAAGTACGAATAGTGTTCATAATGGTCGGGTTCTATAAGTGGTGTCAGAATCCGCAAGATGCGGTTTGATAGGTATTTCTGCCTTTACCGTCGCCAGATC
>CANETI010000159.1 GCA_947440715.1 Planctomycetota bacterium
CAATAGAGAAATTCTAGCATTAGTAAATTACTTCAGCACCTGCTCCATCCATTCACGTATGCGTTTACGTTCAGGAATATCGCACATGACATAAGCGCACGAATGATTGACGTAAGGGAGATCCAAAAAAGTAATATTGCCCGCAGACAGATTGGCCGTGATAAACCGACGTGTTCCCTCAAGATCAATCATGGGGTGTAAAAGTAGCTTTTCTTTTGCGATGGCGAATGACGTTATTTGTTGCACACGAATGAGCTCGAGCAGCGTTTTATCCTTATGTTTAATTGGGAGATGGTATTCACCGCAGATTAATTGAGGAATGGTGCCTAAGCGCTGTAAGCGTTCGCGGGATAGCGCCATTTCCGCTTTTGTCATACCCCAACCTGTGTGGCCATCATCATAGTGACTGATCGGAATCATCGCGCGCCACAGCTTGGCGATGTTGTCGTCATGCAGACCGATGAAATTGCAGGCAATCGCCCCACGTGAATGTCCGGTTAAAATGACCTTGTTGGGATCACCGCCCCATTCCTGACAGATAGCCGGCACCGCTTGCTTGGCATACGCTACCGTGGCAGCCACATCGCCCCACCACCAATCCATGTCTGATTTATGATCGGGGCTAACATACGGTAATACCGCCCAGATAAAGCCTTTGCCGCCGCTGAGGCCATAGCCCAGGCCGCCGCCACACCGAACCCAGCTATTATTGCCACGATATTCAATAATCACTGGGAATTTCTTGCCGGGTTCCCAGTCGGTCGGCAGGTACAGCGTATGTGCGACTTCGCTGCCGAGGTAGTTTGGTAATTGCTGTAAAACCATTTTCCCAGGAGTTGGCTCACCGCCGGTGAGTAATAAATCTTTTAAATCAGGGGTCACGGTGAGAATATCGGGGTGATTATCAGCCCAACCAAGGTTGACGAATAATAGTAGGCAGAGGATTAAACCGCTCATTTGTGCAGCATGATGACCTACAGGGTTCGTTATGATGTTGTCGTGTGCAGGCATATAATGCTTCGGTAGATTTAGTTTAGGAGGACAAAGATCAGGCGAGTTATTTGGCGGTGATTTTTTCTACTTTTTATCATTATCCATAGCATGCACGCGCTCAGCCCAGGCTAACCAATTGGCAAAGTATAAAATGTAGACACACTACTTTTTCTCACGCTTCATCGCTCCAAATCCCCGTCTTGTCGGCGATGATTTGCTTGCCTTGGGTTTGTGCAAATGCCGCGCGGGCGGCGCGACTGCCGACGGCGACGCCTTGGAAGCGGCCACCTTCGCGCCCAACGTCGTACCAGGCTTTGGGATTAATGCCGAGGTCTGCGCAGACGCGGGCGGCTTCACTGGTTAATTTTCCTGGGGCGACTAGCGCGCGGTATTCGTCCAGTGACAACTTGCTGCGAGGGCGTTCGCCGGTCAGCGGGTCGACTGGACAACATTCCTTCAGCGATGTCAGATGCGCACCTAATTGTCGATCTTCGTCACAAAAGTAGGACGCCTTCCGGCCTTCGCCTGCGGCACAAAGGCGATGGGCAATGCTGGTAAATTCTGCCTTAGCAGGATCGCTCACCATTTTCGCACGTAGCGGATTGCGATCAATGTAAGCCATACATCCAATGACAGCGCCTATATCTAATAATGGCACCGATAAAAATCGTGATTCCCAAAAATGCCCACGGCAATCGTCTTCCGCGTTTGCTCGACGCGCGATTCGCTGCTTAAATAATTTCATGAACCACGTCAGTGAACTCAAACGTTCACGGTGACCCTTTATCCAAGTCTCATTTTCCGCGTACCGATCCGTCAGCGTCCGAGTCACCGGCAGCGCCTCCAAACCAGCACCGCTACGCACCGGAATCTGCGTCAATCCGCGAGTCGCCACCTGCCGCGCCGACCACGACGACGCTAAATCCGGACGAGGACGCAGAACCAAATGTACATGATCCGACATGATGGCAAAAGCATGCAGGTCAATCGCAAAGCCATCTAATAATTCTGCCAACAAACCCGCCACCCACGCTCGGCGATGGGCATATTTACCACCGAATAAAAATTCCTGCCGCGTACAACGCGACAGCACATGATAGGTACCCACCGCCTGTGGCGGCAGAACGAGTTCGCGAGCTTGGGGCATGGACGGCAGGATAGCCGAACGCAGGAGACGTCAATAACTTGTATGTCTACTTTCTATTATTGGTAACGACAACTTATCGCGTCATCGACAGGTAGTCCTGCGGTTCGAGCACTGAATTGCTGAGCACCTTCAGCTCCTCAATGGCTTTCGCCGCCGCTTTGGCGTAACGAGAATCGGGGTATTTCTTGATCACCTGCGACGTCAGTAATCCAGCGTAACCCCTAGCGTAGACGTCCGAACGGGTGAACTTGGGGTCCACTTCTGCATTTTTAATACTGGCAATATTTGCGTAGAATATTTTCCCGATTTTTATCTCCGCGAGAATTTCTTTTCTTTTTAACTGTTCCTCGAGGCCGACCACCGCCACATCAAATGCTGGGACGCCCTTGAATGATTTGTTGAGCACGGGGAATTGGATGCTGAGCGCATAATAATCTTCAATCGCCCTCAGGTGCGAAATTTCGTCTACCGCCGGATTAATCGCATCGGATAACTCCCTGGTGAAAGCGTCTAATATTTCTACTTTCTTCTTATAAAGGTCATCCGCTAATTGCCCATTTTGATCTGATACGTATTTCTTGTAGTCCGCAACTGCCACGACGGCCTCAGGATATTTTTTTGCTTTAATCGCTGCGTAGGCCGGCTTGGACTGCTCATCAAGATAGCTCTTCACATCCCTGAAGGTTATTTTTGGTATCAAGTCGTACATCGCGAAAGCCATCGCCTTTCCCATGAAATAATAGGTCTTTCCGTTACCGTTGTAATGATAGCCCTCATTGGATTTAAAACGCGCGTCCTCGTCCCAAAACTGCCTGGTCTTAACATAGCGCATGGTTTTCTTGAATTCCTCCGTCAGGGCGGTGGCCTCCTGTCCCTTTCGGAAGTTCATGAGATCGCCATCGGCGGCTTCTCCATCAAATCCTGCTTCGCCAATCGTCATCAACATCTGTGGTGCTTTAAATTCCTTCCGCAGGTCCCGCAGCAAGGCGCCCTGTCGGTCAGAGTACAATTTGAAAGGCGGAGTTTCGCTTCGCTGCTCACCGTCGATCATGTCGTTCCAAGCTTGATGCCAAACCAGTCCCATGATCTCGTAGCCCATCGAATCGGTATAGCCCGGGAAATAGTTTTTCAGATTATCAAGCACATCGCGCACTTCTTTCACCATCTGCGTGTACGAAGGACCAGGGCCGCCCATGCTCGGAGGAAGGAATTTCTCTTTGAGGCTGTGTCCTCCCCATGCCGTTTTAATTAACAGCACTTGTTCACCGAGCAGTTCGCCTAGGTGCCAACCGAAACCAATTTCCGGGCCGATATTTTCGCCTCCGGCCCCATAACCGACCGACAGCCCGCCCCGACGTTCTCCATAAGAAATCCACACGTCTTTGCGTACGACGTAGCTTTCTCCATTCATTAATGGAGAAAATTCCTTGCGGGTCGCTCCGTCCGTAGCTGCCATTTTTATGTGCGTATTTTGACCATATCCTTCCATGTTGGATTGACCCGCCAAAATAAAAACCCTGAGAGGGCCCTTGCCCATTTGGCTGTGTGCCGGCGCTTCTTGAGCCCATTGGTGACTGCTTAAGCCAGAAATACTCATTACAAGAAATGCGATTAGACAGCGCAACATAGAATCACCTGTTTATTTTCTGCCTGTAACGGTTTGGACAAGCTCGTGTTTTTTTTCGATCGATTTTATTTTTGGCCACACCGGGCTGGAGCCAATTAATATAATGTCTGTTTATATCTTTTCGTGTGCGTAACGTTCCTCATGGTCGATGACAAATTTCAAGGAGCCTGTTTCTTTAAGAATTCGAGCCATTACGGCGATGTCGGTTTATCTTTCGTTGGTTCTTTGATAGCAGAGGGATCTATGATGGTTTTGTTGGCAAAAAACTCAGTAGCGACCAGAGCTGACCATTTTCCATAAAGCGAATCCGGATTTTTCTCGGAGAAACTTTTCAAAGCGCGTGCGCTGGTATCCGTTTTGCTACGAATTAGTGTGGCCACCAATTGATGGTAACGAACTCCCAATTTGATTTCTGCTTTCCAAGTTTCCTGCTTCAGTCCTTCTTCATAATGCGCTAACTTTTCTTTGAGTCCGTCGATGCCAGTATAGTTGGTGCGTACTCTCGTGACGGCTCCATCAAGGGTTAAAAAATCGCCGTTCTTTTCCAGTGTTTCGAGGCGGGGAAGCTCCTTCGCCAGACACGATTCTATGTGCGCTAATAATGCGACGCATATGGCGGTGTCTTCTGCCGTGACAGATTTTGCAGAGTTAGTGGCATTGATGGCAACAAGGGATTTGGCGTAGGATTTATCAACAATCGCTTTGTAGGCCGTATCCAGTTTGCCCTTGAGCGCCTTCGGATTTACACCGGGAATGCTGACCTGGATTCCTTGAATAATTAACTTGGGAGCGCCAATGCCGAGAGCGAGCGCCATTGATCCCGTGATACCGTACCGTGACGAGTGGTAGTAGGCATCGTCATCACCAGCATGGCGATTGGGCTGAACAACGTAGGAACCATCGAAACAGCGCGACATATTAATCCACGCCTTATGGTAATCCATCGTCGTGCGTAATACAGCATCGTCATCCGCAGCACCAGAACCGACGAAACCCCAAAAAATATTAAGATTTCCATCTGCATGGCCATTAGGGAGGCCAGAATATGCAATCTTATAAAAATTTTTGTATTTATTGACGTACTCAGTTGAGTCGGGTCGTTCGGCGGCCAATTTATATGCGATGAGCGCAGCCCCAGATTTTCCAACGGCTCTTTCGCCACCGGTTCCACGCATATAGGCCTCGGGATCATTGATTGAATACCCATCAAAAGTAAATTCCGATCCATAACCAACATTGCCTGAAGCGTTGGTCCCGTGATGAATATACTTGAACGCGCTCGCCATTCGTGCAGGAGTGACAGTCAGACCACAGCGCTCGGCCAACTGCCAACCAATCACCGCCAATATGGTGGTGTACTGCATTGGTCCGTAACCGCCGGGTGATCCATGGCCGAATCCACCATCGTATAGATCAATAGCAGCCTTGAGCTTGTCGTAGTCAAAAGTCACGCCGTTAACAACCAGTGGCTTGCCCCGATCGAAAAGAAAGGGGATAGGATATTTATACTGAATCTGTTCCAAATGCTCGACATCCAATTTCATCGTCGGCAGTACTGACGGATCTTTGGTCATCAAATAATATTCTCCAAGCGTGATCAATTGGTAAGCTGCGGGCCATGTCCATGTACCTGCATCTGGGCGTTCGGTGGCCCATTGTTGGATTCGCTGCTTGGCGATTGCTTGATGCTTGGGGTCATCGCTCGCCAATAATGCTAAACATATCGCCGACCTCGTATTACACGCCCCGTCGGCTTCCGGATGATCGACAAAATACTTGAGCGCTCGCGCACGCAGCAATTCGGATTTCTTGCAATTGATGGGAAAGGTTGGGCTGAAAGTCCCGATCGCTTCAAGATTGATCGTCACTTCCACAGTCTTTGATTCACGTGTTACATTCAGAATTAATTTTCCCTCCTTCCCTTCCGCTTTTTCAATTGCCTGGCCAAACTCCATGATCGGACCATCGTAACCAAATCGTCCGGCGAGCACAGGGTTTGGGTTGAATGGCTTACCAAATACGCCGACGATTTCGTCACCCAGGTTGAGTCGACCAACGGCGGGCGAGTCCTTGAAAATATAGCGTACAATAAATGAGGTTTTCGTAACGATGGCACGAGCACCTGTCGGTCCAAGGTTGACCAACCATCCAGGGACTTCCTTGTCTGGGGCATCGCCGCCAGGTTTACTCCAGAGATCAGGATAATCTTTATCCGCCTCGGCGTGCGCGTTAATACTAAAGCATAACGACAAAGCGCATAAGATCGATACTGATAGAATTAGTTTCACGCTTACCTCAAGTGGAATATCCGTTCTGAGACACGATGGCGCGGAATCTTCCTGCTGTCCTTAGATTTGGATTTCACGCCAGCGTGGCACGGAGCGTGGGTACCCCCGCAGCAACAATGCGTCCCGTCAGTCTAATATTTCCGACAAACACCTGTCTTTTTTGGACAATCACTGGCAGTGACGGCAGGCGGGCGCCTCGAACAGTGGCTACCATTATCTCGATGCGGCA
>CANETI010000160.1 GCA_947440715.1 Planctomycetota bacterium
ACCTGGTAAGCAAATCTGAGCAAAATCCCTACACTCTCACGGTGGAAAACATACCCGCAGGTAAGCATACATTTAAAATTCAGATGTACCAAAACGGCATTGCCGTTGGGCAGCCACAATTACATGAATACACCATTAAGGGTGGCACCCAGGGCACGGTTCTCCGTGAGTTTTGGGAAAATGAAAACGGTAATACCATCATAACTTTTAGACGCGACGATGATTTTGCCATCACCCCCACTAATCCCACGCAATTAGATAAACTGTACAGCTATGAACCCACGAAGGTCAAATACTTTCAACGGATACGCGGTTTTATTGTGCCGCCAATAACTGGATTATATCTATTCCGACTTTCTGTCCACCACAACGGCGAGTTTTACCTCAGTCAAAATGAAAAAGTCAGTGATTCTGCGTTGCTATTATCAGGAAAAAATCATGAAATCCATAAATTTGAAACGTCATCACCCATTCAACTCACTGCGGATAAGCGCTATTACTTTGAGCTATTACATAAATGTAACAATGAAGCAGGTCATGTCATCGTTGGGTGGAAAATGCCAGATGGACTAGAACAAACGCCTATTCCCGGGCTCTTTTTAAATCCAGCAAAAAGTAGCGACCCGGTTTTTGTTCAGCCGATTAAAGATGACTAAAGATTTAAAACTCCGTCATGACGATTAACGAAGTACCCTGTGGGGCGTCATTAAACGCCCTTCAATCATGGCGTTCGTTCACTTTCCCACAGCCGCGTTTTCTTTGACCGGGGCTTTTTCTGGCGCAGCTGGGGTTACCGTGGGGACAGCGACGGGGGCATCAAAAAGCTTTTTCATGTAATCATATTCTTCCGTGAATGATAAATCATCTTTGAATTCATTCTTGGCCATTTCTGCGACCACCAAAGCGTGTTGTGGTGCGCCGTTGAGCGCGGCCCGCCAAGCGATCCAGAACCATTTTGGTTTATAATTTAATTCTTCCTTCCAGGCTTTCAGGACATTCTTGTAAGCCTCTAATGGCACGAAGCGCGCCGCATCTCCCAACCATTGAGCGGTGTCGTCACGTAAGCGTTTATCGTCTTTTTCTTTCACCCATTTCAGACGCTCACGTAATAATTTATCATCCTGAGCAATCATTGCAGAAATAACCAAACTCAGATGGAGATTACGATCGAAGAGCGGATGATCGAGTCCCATTTTCACACACGCATCATAGGCTATGCGAATGTTTTTCATGATTTTAGCAACTTCGCCTTTATCCAGCGTCGTTCTTTCTTTTTCAAATAATTCCATCATGCGACCAGTCCAAAAAGGAACTGACAATTTAATCCAAGGTAAATCTAATTGTAACTGCGCGAGTCCACCAATGCGTTTCGCGTGATTACGATCGTTCTTTTTCGGCAATTCAATACTCGCCAACAAAGCATCTAAGCGTTCTTCACCAAGCATAGCGGCGTAGAAGCTGCCAGCAGTTGCGTAGCGATTCAAAGCGTCCTCTGGTTCATCGACGTCATGAAAAGCAACCATATTCAACCAGTCCTGTACCGAACGTGCGGCCAACTGCAAATCGGCGTTAGTCGTCAGTTCATCGCTATTAATCCCATCCAATACCTGGCTCGCAATGCCAACATACATCAACAATTGGCGACGCAGTCCAAGCAGTTGCGGTGAATTATCCCAGGCACGCTGATTAAAGCGGGCGCTATTTAACCATTCGCCAACTTGCGTAATCTTTCCAGCAATATCCTCTAATTGTGTTTCTTTTAAAGCGCGCAAAGCGACATCATACGCTTTGCCGTGCGCTAGTGCGGCGCACAACTGCGTGCCAATATGAGGTAGCGTTGCAGCAATGCGCTCTTTATTCGCGGGGTCTTTTTTGAGTGCAGGAATTTGCTTATCTAAAATATCTTTTGCAACGTCACGGGCTTTTTTGTCCTGCTTTGCGTCAAACAAATGTTGCACTAATTCTACGTATAAGCTCAGCTTCCCTTCCGGGTCCTCGGTACGAGAAATGGCTTCTTCATGATATTCAACGGCTTTGTCGTATTCACCCGTAAAACTATAAAGTCCGGATAATTCGCGGTAGTTGGCGTTGTCATGATCACCGTCGGCGATCATTTTTTTCATCTTCGCAATCCCGCGTTGATAGGTCTGGTATTGCCAGTCGCGCTGCACATCAATCATCACTTTGGCGTATTCTGGTTCACTAAAAATACGGTAACTTAAACGCCAAGGGCCACGAGTATTTTCCCCGGAAAAGCGCAGTAATAAACCCAGACCATTAGGATCAAACGATTCACCATCGTCAAAACTGGTATATAATTTTTGCAGCGCGGATTGTAATTTTTCGTCTTTGAATTCCATCGCTGGTCCGGTCTGCAAGGTATAGGCGTACCACAGGCCGTCTTCCTTTTTCTCCGCAAACGCAACCGCGGCGTGTTGCGGCAAAGAAATCACATGCGCACCACGGCCCTGTCGTTCAGCAATGGCCTGATACAATTCGGATAAATCATCACAGTCACCTCGAATCATTCCGCAAGTTGCGGTCGCGATGGTTTGCGCTGCGGTTTGATGAATATCACCTTTGATTAAACGGTTACCCACCAAGAACGGATATCTCGTATCTGGGCTATCGTAAACATAGGATAAAATATATTCACCAATCAAATCCAAATGCGCCGGATCTGGTAATAAACGCGCCGAATCAGCAAGAAAACGTTCGACTTCTTGAGTGGTACCGTCTTTGGGTGGAATTAATAATCCGCCCGGTACCTGCAATCCTAAAATGTCACCATTAAGCGCCGTCGCGACCACATGTGGCGGCATGACATTACTAAGGGCGTTTTCATCAATACCCTTACCACGAGTCGGATAGGTTTGACGCCAAGCCGATAAATCTGCAACAAAACCTGTCTTTGCTGTCCATTCGACTAATTTCGCATAGCCCTGAAATAAACGAATACGTTCAATATTGGTGTTAACCGCCGTTGGGTCTGAGCCAGCTGGTAAATCAACCGCCAATGTTGGACCTGGTTCTGGTAGGGCCCAATAATACAACGGTAATTCTTGGTTTTGCACATACGATGAACGCGTTGGTGTGGTTAATATCCACCGATTCCGACGGCCAAAACTGTCACAAACTTCTGCTAATTGCAAACCTATTCCTTCGTATGCCATGACCGGTAAATACTTTTCCGCTGCCATAATGGTTTTTTCTAATTCAGAAACCGCCGCCGCTTGGTCTGGTAATATACCGCGCAGCCATCCACCGCGTACGAGACGACGCGCAAAACTAGGAGTTACTTCATCGACTTGTTCATTACCATCTTCACGAGCCGTGCGGCGCAAAACGTCATCCAGTGCCTTTTTACCGACTTCATCTAAATTCGTTTTTGCTAACGCGGCAATCAATTTATCTACGGCAGCAGTCACAGCAGAGCGATCGGTGTCGCGCGTTTGATCTGGTAATTCTTTGCGCTTTAACACGCCTTCATTGAGCACCAACACTTGAGCAGAAAATAAATGTAAACCGGTTAATATACCTTCGCGTAATATGAGTGCTGCCGTGTCGACCTGTGCACCTTTGGCATGTGCCAATAAACTAGGCAATACGGCGATGGCATCTTGCCGATTCTCAACCAATAATCGGCGCATCACTTTTAATTCACCGACATCCGTACTTATCACGGCATTGCCTTCATCGTCGACCGCGGTCACTTGATAAATCAATGTTGGTTCGGCGCCCACCCACCACGCTTTTTCATCGCGCTCAATTAAACTGGAAACTGGCGGTAAACTTTTCAGTAAAACGCTTGCTGGTGTTTGCGCGGACGGCGTTGGCACCGGCGGAGCAACCACGCTAGATTCTGCTACCTTTGGTTTTGATTTCGGTGCTTCATCAGCAGCTGGCAACCACACCACGCTACAGGCCAATAATAGCAACGCGGCAACCGGGCGAGAACGCAGCATACATACTCCAAACAGCGAGGGACAATGGTCGTTCTACCCTCACCGCCAACAACAATGGTCAAGGTAGGCTCGCATGAAGACGCACACCGTGAGCGGTGCTGACCAGGAAAAGTGTTCAAACCTATTGGGTTCATATCGTCCGCTTCCAAGGATCACTGACTTAGCTTTCAAACCACCATCCACGATTTCGCAGCATCCATAAAATTCCGGCTGGTGACATGGTCGATGGCGCTAAAACGGTTTAATCTGTTGTAAAATTAGGGTTTTTGACTGCTTGGCCCTTCAATCCTGGGCTTAAACGCGGGTCGACCTCCCGACCTTTTGACCACGCACAACTACCAGAATCCTGGAATTTTGCGCCGCCTTGATGGCCGAGCGGGCACATCGTCAGCGGACCCTTTACGGTAGCCGCCCTTCCCTTCACCAGTTCTGCCGCTAGATCCTTGCGCTCATTTGCCATAGGGAACGTCGGTTTGACGCGCCCTTGGTATCGATCACCTCTGTTTCAGTATCGGTTTGTCATGTCGCTGCCCAACGTCGAACGTCGCTCTGATATCCGCAACATCGCTATTATCGCCCACGTTGACCATGGTAAAACTACCTTGGTTGACGCTCTGCTTAAGCAGGGTGGCGCTTACCACGCGAAATCGACCATCGTCGATTGTGTCATGGATTCAAAAGATCAGGAAAAAGAACGCGGGATTACTATTCTCGCGAAAAATTGCGCCGTGCATTATTTGAGTCCGACCGCGGGCGATATTCGCGTCAATATCGTCGACACCCCAGGCCATGCTGATTTCGGCGGTGAAGTCGAACGCGTGCTAAAAATGGCTGACGGCGCTTTAGTGCTGGTCGACGCCTTCGAAGGTTGTTTGCCACAAACGCGTTTCGTGTTGCGCAAAGCCATTCAAACCGGATTAAAAATGATCCTGGTGGTGAATAAAATCGATAAGTCGAATTGCGAACCAGCGGTTATTGCTGATCGCATTTTCGATTTAATGGTCGAACTCGGCGCCGAAGATTGGCAACTCGACTTCCCGGTTATGTACGGCTCTGGCCGTATGGGCTTCATGGAAGACACCCTGGAAAAAGGCAACGCCAGCTTGGCGGCCAAAACCGGCGATCTGCGTCCGCTGTTCGACGCCATCGTCAAACACATTCCAGGGCCACCCATTAAAGCCAATGCTCCGTTACAATTACAAGTCGCCAACATCGACCACAATGATTTCGTCGGACGCATGGGCATCGGCCGCATTTTCGCCGGCACCATTAAAACCGGTATGTCCGTCGTCGTTGTGAGTGGTCCAAACGGCGTGCCGCACAAAGGCCGCGTGTTGCAACTCCACCGCTTCGCTGGTTTAGGCCGCGAAGAAGTGAAAGAAGCCAAAGCAGGCGACATCGTCGTCGTCACCGGCCTCGAACAGGTCCATATTTCGGACACCATTTGCGAAGCCGAATTCCCCAGTGCCCTGCCGCCAATTCCAATTGATGAACCCACCATCAAAATGACTTTCGGCGTTAATACTGGTCCGCTCACCGGCCAAGAAGGCAAGCCGCTTCAAAGTCGTGAACTGAAAACGCGTCTCGACAAAGAAGCGCAAAAGAACGTGGCCATGCGCTTTGCCGACACCGCTCAACCGGACGTCTTTGAAGTCTCAGGCCGCGGCGTACTACATTTATCCGTATTGATTGAAGATATGCGCCGCGAAGGCAGCGAACTGCAAGTTGGTCCGCCACGCGTGATTTTCAAAACCGACGAACATGGTAATAAACTTGAACCCATCGAATTGGCCGTCATTGACGTTCCTGAAGTCCACAGCAGCAAAGTCATGAATATGATGCTGTCACGCCGCGGTGAAGTGCGCGAAATGGCCATCAATGGCACCTACGCTCATCTGGAATTTTCGATTCCTTCGCGCGGCCTGCTCGGCATTCGCAATGCGATGCTGTCAGCAACCCAAGGTGAAGCGACGCTCAACACCATGTTCTTGGAATACGGCCCGTTCCGTGGCGTGATCGAAAAGCGCATCAATGGCGCGATCATCAGCCAAACCGGCGGCACCGTGGTTCCCTTCGCATTATTTAATCTCCAAGATCGCGGCACGTTCTTCGTCGACGTCGGCGAACCATTATACGAAGGTCAAGTCGTTGGCGAAAATGCCAAGGACACGGACATGGTCGTGAATCTATTTAAGGAAAAGAAACTCACCAATATTCGCTCGGCTGGCGCCGAAGAAGCGGTGCGCATCACGCCACCACGGCGCATGTCGCTCGAAGAAGCGCTCGAATATATTAAAGAAGACGAATTGGTCGAAA
>CANETI010000161.1 GCA_947440715.1 Planctomycetota bacterium
ATTTTACAAAAAGATTATTATTCGTTACTCGCGGCGTTTAATCAGGTGCCGGAAAACGGAACGGCTGGTCGCATTACGAAGAAAATACGTTCGGCTCCGCCCATGATTGAAATGGGGACACCAGAGCAACAAGAACAAAAGAAGCACATTGAACAATCGTTGAATGAAGCGAAAAAAGCCAAAGGCAAGGCGATGAACGCCTGGAAAACCAGCGCTCGTGACGATGGCAGCGTCAAGGACGAGTATATTCTGGGATTATTGAAAAGTACGGAACCAGAAAAAGATGACACGATTAAAAAACGCCAAGAAAAAGCGTTGAATGAGTATTTTGACAAACACGTGGTCAAAACCTTAGGTGAAGATTTCGATAAAAAAGTGAAGGAGTGGGAAGATAAGCGCGAAGCGTTCTATGACGATTATCCACAAGTGATGATCATGTCTGACGCGAAACCGCGCGATTCCCATGTTTTAGATCGTGGAAATTATGAATCACCACTAGCGAAGGTAACTATTGATGTCCCTGCTTTTTTACCGCCGTTGTCGCCGGAAGCACCGCGTAATCGTTTAGGTATTGCTCAATGGCTGGTGTCAAAAGATCAGCCACTGACGTCACGCGTTATTGTTAATCGCATGTGGCAAATGTTCTTTGGTATTGGTCTGGTAAAAACGTCAGAGGATTTTGGCGTGCAAAGTGAAGCGCCATTACATCAGCTTTTATTAGATTGGCTCGCGGTCGAATTCCGCGAAAGTCGTTGGGATATTAAGCACATGCATCGTTTAATCGTGACCAGCGCCACCTATCGCCAGGTCAGTCAGGTAACGCCTTCGTTATTGGAGCATGATCCTGAAAATCGTTTATTTGCGCGTGCGCCCCGTTTCCGTTTGTCATCGCTGTTTATTCGTGACCAAGCCTTAGCCGCCAGTGGTTTGTTAGTGCGCACGTTGGGTGGTAAACCAGTTTATCCATATCAACCAGGCGATATTTGGGACAGTCTTGCGATTACGAAAGAGCGTGATTTTTCTTATCCGATGTCGACCGGGCAAGATTTATATCGCCGCAGTTTATATACCTTTTGGCGGCGCACGGTAGCACCGTCCAATATGTTTGATGCGTCACAGCGACAGGCGTGCAAAGTTCGTTCGACGGATACGAGTACACCGCTGCATGCCCTGACGACCCTCAATGATCCGACCTATGTGGAAGCAGCGCGGGCTTTAGCGCAGCGCGTCATGAGCGAAGCGCCGGATCAACGATTAGCGATCGCCTTTCGCCGGGTACTGTCTCGCTTGCCCGATGACCACGAACGTGCGGTATTGGCGCGCAGTTTAGAGAAACAACGCGCTCGCTTTCAGGCGGAACCGGGGTCGGCAGAAAAATTCCTCGCGGTTGGCGCATCACCACGCGATCCCGCTTATGAGGTAGTTGAGTTAGCCGCGTATGCCGCCGTGTGTTTGGCCATTTTCAATGTGGATGAAGCTGTGTGTCGCCAATGAAAAATAGCTGTCCCATTATTCGGCTAACAGGAGTTTATTCATGAGCACCACGCGCCGTAACTTTTTACGCAATTCAGCCGCAGGTTTAGGTTTAGCGGCACTTGGACCAATGGCAGGTACGTTAGCTGCTGACGATCGCGCAAATTGGGGAGCGGGAACCGGTGCGCTCAACGGTTTGCCGCATTTCGCGCCGAAAGCCAAACGGGTTATTATTTTATGGATGGGTGGCGGTGCATCGCATGTCGATTTGTATGATCCGAAACCGCATTTAGAAGCGATGCGCTTTCAGGAATTACCGGATTCGATTCGTTCGGGTGCTCGTTTGTCCTCGATGACCTCTGGTTATAAATCATTTCCTATTTTGCCTGCGATTAAACCATTCAAAAAATATGGTCAAAGCGGTATGGAAATGAGCGAATTATTGCCGCACATCGGCAGTATGGCGGATGACATTGCGGTTATTCGTTCCATGCAAACGGAAGCGGTTAATCATTCCCCAGGCGTAACGCTGTCGATGACGGGCTCGCAAATCCCAGGTCGTCCCAGCTTGGGTTCCTGGTTACAATACGCACTGGGCGTTCAGGCTAAAAATCTACCTGGATATGTGGTGATGACGTCGACCGATAGCGGTCGCACCTGCGGACAATTATTTTATGAACATTATTGGAGCAGCGGTTTTATTCCCTCACATCACCAAGGCGTTCGTTTCCGTGGTGAAGGTGAACCGGTCTTGTACCTGAATGATCCCGCCGGTATCAGCCGCGATCAAAAACGAGATCTCTTGGATGACCTGGGAGATTTAAATCGTCATCGTTTTCAAAAAATGGGTGATCCGGAAATAGAAACGCGCATCGCGCAATTCGAAATGGCGTATAAAATGCAAGGCAGCGTACCTGATTTATTACAGGTAGAACAAGAACCAAAGCACGTGCTCGATTTGTACGGTCCTGATGTGCTTAAACGAGGTAGTTTTGCTTTTCATTGCTTACTCGCACGACGCTTGGCCGAACGTGGTACGCGTTGTATTCAACTCATGCACAGCGGTTGGGATCAGCATAATAATTGGTCGCATCAATTAGAAAATCAATGTAAGGACACGGATCACGGTGCAGGTGGTTTGCTGAAAGATTTAAAACAACGCGGCATGTTAGAAGATACGTTGGTCGTTTATGCCACGGAATTTGGCCGCACAGTGTTTTTGCAAGGTGACCGCAATAATCCCAAAGGTTTTGGCCGCGATCATTTTGGTCGAGCCTACAGCGTGTGGTTTGCAGGTGCCGGTGTCAAAGGCGGCCACGTACACGGTGAAACCGATGAATTCGCCTACAATGTGGTGCGCGATCCCGTGCACGTCCACGATTGGCAAGCAACGATCATGCACCTTATGGGTATTGATCATGAACGGTTAACCTACCGCTATCAGGGACGCCAATTCCGTTTAACTGATGTGCATGGACATGTGATTAAGGGAATTTTATCATAGCGTTGGTGTGGGGAAAAGACTCAAGGTGCTGCAATCAACAGGCATGACCTTCTTCTTGTTAATTAAATGACAGAGGCACTGAAGGCGTTTTAGGTGATACGATAAAGGAGCGCATTAACTTTTTTTATGTAAAATTTCCCGCACCACTCGCCCATAAACATCGGTGAGGCGAAAATCTCGACCCGCATAACGGTAGGTGAGGCGTTCGTGGTCGATGCCCATCAAGTGTAATATAGTTGCGTGCAAATCGTGCATATGCACTTTGTCTTCGATCGCGAGATAACCAAAGTCGTCTGTTTGTCCCAAGCTAAATCCTGGTTTAACTCCACCGCCGGCAAGCCACATGGTATTGCCATGAGGGTTATGGTCACGGCCTGGTTGGCCGCGATCAATTTGCGCAACTGGTGTACGGCCAAATTCACCAACGCAGACCACTAACGTATCTTCTAATAATCCACGCTGGGCTAAATCGTTGAGTAAACCAGCCATTGGTTTGTCGGTTTTGGCGCAGCTTTGTGGTAAATCTTTTTCAATGTTGCCGTGGTGATCCCAATGATAACCGCTGGCCACTTGGATAAATCGAACCCCTGATTCGGCTAAGCGTCGCGCGACTAAACAACGGCGACCGAAATCGTCCGTTATACCCTGTCCTATACCGTACAACTCTTTCGTCTCCGTACTTTCGCTGGATAAATCCAGCACATCAGGAGCCACTCCCTGCATGCGGTATGCGAGTTCATAGCTTTCAATTATGCCGCTCACCCTGGCATCATCGTGCAACTCTTCTAAATGTGCTCGATTAAGTGCTTGAATGCTATCCAGTTGCTGTCGTTGTCGTTGCGGTGACAATGGGCCATCGCTTAAAAATCGAATATGTGGCTCTTGCCCTGGGAGCATTTGCACCTGTGTGCCTTGGTGGTGAGCTGGTAAAAAAGCATTCCCATACAATCGCACGCCCCCATGCATGGTGGGGTAATCAAGCGACATAAAACTCGGTAAATTTTTGTTCTCACTACCTATGCCATACACCAACCAACTGCCAATACTGGGGCGAACAAAAGCCGCCGTTCCCGTATGCAGGTTAAGCACCGCTTGTCCGTGTGCTTCACCTTCGGTATGTAAACTTTTAATAAAGCACATGCGGTCAACCTGAGTTGCCAGATGTGGCAATAATTCACTGACCCACTGGCCGCATTCGCCGTGTTGCTGAAAGCGCCATTTTGGGGCAAATATTTGGCCAAGTCGATCTGGACGAATTAGGCCGGGTAAATCAAATGGGAGGGGTTTTCCATGATCGGTCACTAAGCGCGGTTTATAATCAAAGGTATCCATCTGACTAACGCCGCCATGCATAAATAAAAATATGACGCGTTTCGCACTCGCTTGGTGATGTAATCCGTAAATTATTTTGCTGGTCACAGGTTCAGTGGCTAACAGACTTATCTGTCCAGCCGCTAGTGCGCCAAAGCCACATGCGGCGGTTCTTAACGTCGTATTCAAAAAAGCCCGTCGGCTTACCGATTTCGTCAAATTAAGAGAGCTTTTAGGCATGGTTGTAATCCTCGCTAATCAAGCAGTTGAAATTGCGTCGACGACAAAATGAGCTGGCATAATTTCGTCACATCATGCGGGCTTGAACTTGATGCGCCTTCATATTGAGTTGCCAAGTAGATACTCAATTGCTGTAATTCAATGTTGGTTGGTGCGCGTCCCACGGCGAGGTGGAATGCTCGCTGTATGATCAAGTTAATGTCATCTCGGTCCTGTTTATCAGTGATGTGATAAGCCATGCGTTTGGCACAGGCATAAACGAATGGTGCGTTGAGAAAATACAAGGCTTGTGGGGCGACCGTGGTTTGTGCACGCTGTCCGGTCGTCATAGACGAAGGTGCCCCATCGAATAATTGCATCACATCAGCTTCCATCGTGCGAATAATCGGTTGGTATACGGTGCGATGTGCATCAATTTTTTCCCAAATGTCCGCATCCATATCGTCCAATGATTTACTAGGCATTAATTGACAAATGGTGGTTATTGCTGATCTGTCTAATTGACCGGAAACCAATAATAAGGTGTCACGGATTTCTTCTGGCTCTAAGCGCCGACGATTTTGTCGCCACAACAGACGATTCTCTGGGTCAATCAACGATGCATGCGTATCATGACGAGTTGAAAGGCGATAGGTACGACTACTGACAATTTCCTGAATTAAGGGTTTAAGTTGCCAGTGATAAAAGATTAATCGCAATGCTAAATAATCTAATAATGCGGGATGACTAGGCTTCTCACCACTGAGTCCTACATTATCAACGCTTCGCACCAATCCTTCGCCAAATAAATGTTGCCAGACACGGTTTACCCAAACGCGTGCGGTTAGTGGATTTTTTGGTGAGGCAATCCATTGAGCTAACGCAAGCCGTCCGCTGTTTTCAGTTGTTACCGTTGGCTGATCAGGCCAACTGGCAACTTGTAAAAATCCACGCGGCACCACTGGTCCCAAACTACTTGGAACGCCGCGTATGCGTGTCGCCGTATCTGCGGGAGTTTCAGCATCGGCCACCGCCATTGCGTAGGGCGGGATTTGCGCTTCAAGTTCAATATATTTCTTGAGGGCAATGTCTGCATCCTTTGTCGCCTTGGCCAACTGGTCATCCGTCGTGTTTGGCTGTCTTTTTAGCTTACGTAGTTCGCGTTCGGTACTGTACTTTTTCTCACTCGATTTCACCCAATCATAGCGGTGTTCTTTTAAAAATGAACGTAGCTTATCGTCGCCACCAACGCCCAATCCACGACGCGACCAATCGCTTTCATCTTCTTTGGCTCCACCGTAGCGATCGGTTATGGTCACCGTACTCGTGAAGATGCCGGCAATAGCATAATAATCACGGTGTGACACCGGATCGAATTTATGATCGTGACAACGTGCGCATCCTAGCGTCAGGCCGAGCATAGATTTACCAATGGTATCAATTTGTTCATCGACCACGTCCATCGTCAGTTGCGCCTTGTCAAATTCACCGAGCACTTTTGATCCCAACATCAAGAAACCGGTGGCGATGAAATGGTTGTCGCGTTCTTCTGGTGTTGTGTATGGCAATAAATCCCCTGCCAATTGTTTGGTAATAAATTGATCGTAGGGCAAATCGTCATTAAACGCAGCGATAACCCAATTGCGATACCGCCACGCGACAGGAAACGGTACATTGTGAGATGAACCATTACTATCGGCATAACGAGCTTGATCTAACCAGTGCCGCCCCCACTTTTCACCATAGGATTTCGTGGCTAATAATTGTTCGAC
>CANETI010000162.1 GCA_947440715.1 Planctomycetota bacterium
CGGCTGCAAATAACGCGCCATGCATATTGCAGATCAATTGGTCTTCTCCGTGTTTGCAGTGACCATCACCGTAATCTAGACCAATCCCAATATGCGGGCATGAATTTTTATAGGCGTGCACAACTTCGCCCAATTTAATCAGAATGACTTCGTAGCCAGCAGGATGCTTAACCACGATCTGATCAAAGTCGGTATTACCAAACAAAATAACGGACATGTGCGGCACCATCTAAACGCCCAAACCATGGGCAAGAGGCGGGTGGAAGAGATGAGACGGTACCCGCCCTAGTAATGCCGTTTCACTCCTTAGCATCCCCCCGCCATGACTGTTATTTGGGCTTTATCTGACTTACATCTCTCAACCACCGGTGCCAAACCGATGGATGTGTTTGGTGATCATTGGGGCAATCATGCTGGCCGCATGGCAGAAAATTGGGATCGATTGGTGGCAGACGATGACATCGTATTGACGCCCGGTGATTTTAGTTGGGCGGCAAAACCTGCTGAAGTAGCTGGCGACTTCGCTTGGTTAGCTGCGCGTCCTGGACACAAAATCATGGTCAAAGGCAATCATGATTATTGGTGGACGGGTACGCATAAGCGCATGGCCGAATTATTACCGCCACGCACCTACGCCATGAAAAAGACGGCGGTATCGATTGCTGGCGTTGGATTTTTTGGCGTACGCGGTGGCGACTTTGCAGCGCTCACTCGTTACGGCGACACGCGCACTCCCGAAGATATTGAAACTTGGCTGATGCGCGAAGAGCATGAATTAAAATTATCGATCGCCGCACTTGATCAACTCGATGTACAAGCAGGTCGCGCCCACGGACCTCGTATATGCCTGTTTCATTATCCGCCCATTGCCCCTGGTCGCACCGCCAGTCGTTTCACACCGCTCATTGAAGCTGCCGGGGCAACACACTGCGTTTACGGTCATTTACATGGTCAAGAATTGGGACCGGCCAAAGTGGAAGGCACGTTTAATAACGTCACCTATCAATGCACCAGTTGTGATCAGGTTGATTTCGCGCCAAAGCTTATTTGTCGCGTTTAAAGCTGAGGTTCGGTGCTGACGCAACACCTCGTGCGCCTGACCGTATAGATAGCAGAATAGATAAAAGACCCTCCGCCCCCTTCCATTCAGGTAACCAGACATGTCGCATCTATTATTATCCACGGTGATTATTGGCTGTTTATCTGCGCTGTTTGCCGTTCAAGTGTCCGCCGTTGAAGCACCCGAAATTAAATTATGGCCGGGCGCTGTCCCAGGGGACGAACAATTTCAAGCGCCCGCGCCAAAGACGGAAACCAAACCGCCTGCACCAAGCGACACGTTACGTATCGCGCTGGTCACCGAGCCAAGCCTAACGTTGTATCGTGCACCTGCCGACAAAACGAATGGCACTACCGTCCTCATCTGCCCAGGTGGGGGCTATAATATTCTCGCTTGGGATAAAGAAGGCGTCGAAATTGCGTCGTGGCTCAACACGCTGGGCGTAACGGCAGCCGTGCTCAAATACCGCGTGCCGCGTCGGAACAAAGACACACCGCACGCCGCACCCTTACAAGACGCACAACGTGGACTACGATTACTGCGTCAACATGCGGAAGAATGGGGCATTAATCCTAAGGCGATCGGCATCCTTGGATTTTCCGCCGGTGGTCACCTGAGCGTCATGGCCGGGGTTTCCTGGGGCGAGACGACCTATCCCAAACAAGATGCCGCGGATTACCTGAGTTGTCGCCCGGATTTTCTTATTCCCATTTATCCCGCGTATTTAGGCGATGAAAAACAAGCTGGACCACTCAGTCCTTTAATTCAGGTGAGCAAAGAAACGCCTCCCGTATTTATTGCGGTTACGCATGATGACGCACTGCGCGGCGTAAACGCGGCATTATATTATATTGAGTTAAAGAAATCCGGCGTCCTGGCAGAATTGCATATCTACACCAAAGGCGGCCACGGTTACGGTATGCGCCCAACCACTAATCCGGTGCACACTTGGCCACAGCGATGTGAGGAATGGCTGCGGGCGCTAAATTTTATACCTGCAAAATAGGGGCATCTATAGACATAAAAAATCCGCGCATAACCCATGGTCATGCGCGGATTTTTTATTCTATTCCGTTTTTATTTCGGCTTTGGTGCCACAGCATTCGGACGCACATCGCCATCGTCACCCGTGCGAGCTGGCAGGGCTTTACCTAAATCTTGATCAATGACTTTAAAGTTTTTACGTTCCGTTTTGAAGCCAAAGAAACTCGGCGCATACGGATCAACATAGCTTACGTCTGCTTTCATTGGAATTTCCAGAGCCAATCCCCAGTAAACGCTGTTCACCACCAAGCGGCGTAATCCTTCGTTTATTAAATCAGTGGCAGCACCCATGGTAGTCGTGCAAATACGATTAGTTTTACCCGCTTCATTGACTCGTTCGCGCAACCACACGATCGGTTGCATTGGGTCATTCTTTTTGCCTTCAACCGGCTTGCTTGCTGGATCTAACGTCTCAGTGACTTGACCACGCATTAATACCAGGGCGTCAGCCGGTGGATTCGCGGTGTACACATCACTTTCAACAAAGATGTTTTCAACGCTGCGCAGCAATGGGTGATCTTTATTCAACACTTCCACGATGCCGCGGCAGCCTTCTTTTTTGTGTGCGCCATGATGAGCAACCCACGTTTCGCCTAACACCTGTTTACCAAATCCACCAGCCCATTCGTCTTTGGCATTAAATGAATATTTCTTAAACGCGCCATCTTTCATGTTAAAACCATGCGTACTAGTACGTAGCGCCACCATCGGCACACCACGCTTATAGGCATTATCAAATCGCGCCATCGCTTCATCGCTCCAGTGACGGAAGCGAATCGACATCAGAATTAAATCAGCTTTATCCAAGGCGGCGGAATTACTTAATGAACCTCCAGCAGCAGGTTGAATCGTGCCTTCCGCGTCGGCTGAAAATAATACCGTGCAAGTAAAACCATGACGTTGGCTCAGTATCTTCGCCAACATCGGCATTGCTTCTTCACTGCGATATTCTTCGTCACCAGCAATTAAAACCACCTGCTTACCTTTCCCAGGACCATCCTTGCCTTCAAATATTAAATGATCTTGCGCCGAGGCTGAGATCATCAATGACAACAGCAGTAACGGGAAGAGACATGGTTTAGCGTTCATGGGAGCTCCGATAGTTTTCGTCTGGGTAGGTCAGATGGTCCGGACTATTTCCAATATTTTTGTTGTGCCAAGCTCCTGAATTGCCCGATTTGTTCCTTTTGGCTAAGTTCAGATAGCGGATAAAGACATGCGGTTAAGGCGTGAATACTCGCCTCATATGTACGAAGGTCTATTGGCGCACATTTTCCTGTCTTGGACAAAGCCTGAAGGATTCTAATTACCAGACTGTTTATTGCTGGATCGCACTTCTTTATTTCCACTTTAGTTGCCAAAAGCGATCTATTGAGCAACTTAACGTTTGCTTTCCGTTATCAGCCAAGACTGATTCGGAGCAGGTCGGCTCTGGCATGCGGCGCGAGAGGAATAACACTCCCACGCGTGACTGATCCCAACTTAAATGCGTTATGGTGTCGTGCGTTAGCGGAGGAACTTCGCCGTGCCCAAGTTGGCCATGTGGTTTTATGTCCCGGCAGTCGAAACAGCCCCCTGTTATTTGCGCTACATGCCCAATTTAGTGACGCTTGTCGTACGCTTATTGATGAACGCAGTGCCGGCTTTTTTGCTTTAGGATTAATAAAGGCGAGTGGCGCGCCGGTTGCGATTTGCGTAACCTCCGGCAGTGCCGTTGCCAATTTAGCCCCCGCACTGGTCGAAGCCGATGCGGCGGAATTGCCACTCATCATTATCAGTGCTGATCGTCCGTGGGAATTGCAGCACTGCGGTGCGCCGCAAACAATGGAACAACGTGGAATATTTACCCCGTTCGTGCGCAACGAACTGATGCTGGGTGAGCCCACCGCCAGCACCGCCACCTTGCGCGCGTTACGTAGCCAAGTGAGTCGACTCGCGCAAATTCGCGGCGGTCCCTCGCACATCAATGTGCCGCTGCGTGATCCGTTACCGCCATTACCAGACACCACCTGGGAACAACCGACATTAACCGCCGATGCGTTGCACGGTCGCCCCAATAGACAACCATTTACGACACTCGTTATTGGCAATCACATCGACGAGGTACCAGCAACACCGTGGTTACATTCCGGTATGCGCGGCCTGATTGTCGTTGGCAACCAAGATCAAAGCCAACATCACGCTGCCATACGACAATTGGCCAGCCATACAGGATTTCCCGTCATTGCCGATGCTGCCAGTGGACTACGTACCACCCGTACACCACATGTCATTACAACGGCTGATGCGCTTTTAGCCGGAAGTGGAGCCGAGCAATTCGGAAAAGAACCACCCGAATTAATTATTCAGGTCGGGCCACTTCCCATCGCCCGCTCCGTCCATGAATGGCTGACAAAACAAACCTGTGCGTGGATCATTATTGAAACCCAACGCCAGGTGGATTCTGCTGCGCGCGCCTGGCTCAGTCTGCAAGGCAACGTGAAGCACGCGCTGACTCGCATCAGTGAACGTTGTGCGCTGGGTGATGCCGGTTGGTGCACACGCTGGTGCGCTGCCGATCAACGTGCGCGCCAATTTCTGCTCAATACCGTTCCCGCAGCGCCTTGGGGTGAAAACGTTGCGGCGCACGTGGCGCTCACCCATCCTGGTTTTGGTTTTGTCCATTTGGCTTCCAGCATGTCGGTGCGCTACGGCAACCTGCATTGCCAACCAACGTCGCAGCCAGTGTATGCCAATCGCGGCGTGAACGGCATTGATGGTACGATCGCCACGTTTCTCGGTGAAATGGATGTTCTGCGAACGCCTGGAATATTACTTATTGGTGATATCGCTCTCCATCACGATGCTTCGTCATTGCTGATTCGTTTAGCGGAGTCGCATGGCGCTCATGGTGCTCAAGGCGCAATCGTCGTCCTGAATAATGATGGCGGTGGCATTTTTGATTTCCTGCCCGTCCAGCGAGTTCCGCATTATCAAACCTTAGTGCGCACACCCCACGGTCGCGATTGCGCTGCCATCGCGGCGTTGGGAAATCTGACCTACCACGCGGTTTCGCGGGCGGACGATTTGACCACAGCATTAGACGCCGCCCTGGTTGGTACTGGTTTACACCTGATTGAATGCCGTTGTGACCCGACTCTCTCCGTCGAACAACATCGCGCCTTACTAGAACGCATCTGCGCATTGTGATGCCGCCTGGTCGGCTGACGCTGGCAATTGCCCCTGTTTCACCCTACAACGCAAACCATGTCACGTCGCGGTTTCACCCTGACAGAACTTCTGGTAGCGACCATCGTCTTTCTGGTCGGCTTCGTTTCCGTTTTTGCGCTGTTCCTTGGCGGCATGAAAATGCGTAAATTGGCCGAGGACACCACGCGTTCATCCTTAGCCGCATCCTGCCTGATCGATGAAATTCGCATTGATGCCGGTGGCGGCGGCGGCGGCATACCGCAAATGCCTGCTGCTTATGCTGGCGATGGGTTTTCACCATTCCGCGAAGGTACCAATTTCCTTAATGGAGAAGAAGGAGTCCTCAATGATCTCTTCTCGCTCACTAATCCGTTATTCCGCTACAAACCAATTCCAGGGGTCTGGTATCGCGTCATTAACGCCACTGATTTAAATGGCGGCAATGATGCTCAAACCACCGTGATTAAATTGGATTTATTAATCGTTCCACTTGGCACCGCCGATACCACATTAACTTTTTCTGATTTAAACCGACGCTTGGGTGTTTTTTCTGGGATGTCAAAAGAAGAATTACGCGTCGCGACCATTGAACAAATATCAACCTTACTCGTCGCACGCGGCATTGGTTTCCGCTTCCAGGCCGTGGTTACCCGCCGTCCGAGCTGGCTACCTTAACGTTCATCGAGTTTGGTTTACGCTCGTTAGAAAACTGTCGTCGTTATAGCTTTCACGGTTACCGCAAAAAATAACACCCGCTGCCTAGCAGCGAGTGTTATTTTTCTCAACTATTTTTACTCGCATCAACCTGCGGTCGAAATGTCTTCAGTCTTCGATCAACAAATCTTCGAGCGTCAAATGGTTTTGTTCTAAATGCGTCGCACCTTCAATGGACAGCGCTGTCCATGGAATTAATTGCAGACGTGATTTAGCAATGTTTGAATGCGTGA
>CANETI010000163.1 GCA_947440715.1 Planctomycetota bacterium
CATGAAATGGACCACGACCCGTATAGGTTTTAATGTCACACATGATTTTTCCCCTGATCTTCTGTAATATGTGAATTGGCGGAGAATATTTTTTCAGCAAAACTTCGATCATTCCAGGCTTGCGGAACTTTATGTTGACCGCCCATTTTACCCGAGGCGGAAAGGAAACGATGAAAGCTTCCAGGCGCAACCATTGTCACAATCGGCATGGAAATCTGACCGCCTGAGCGATGCGCGTCATAATCAATCACATGCGTGCGCAGGTAGTGATCCATGATGTCACCAAATACCGACACTGAGGCGGGCGGATGACTAAACTCAATTAACCACTCATGTGCGCCAACTGGATTCGCTAACGTCGGCATTTTAGGTGCGACATGATAATAACTAATTTCGCAACGAGTTAATTGACATGCCTGTGCGATAGCACCATCCAAGTGAACACCTTCAACATGTTCACCAAAAGCAGACAGTCGTGTTTTAATCCGTCCAGCAACGCGAATAAACCCAGGAGCGACACCTTCAACTAAATCACCCAATTGATAACGTACCAATCCGCCAGGTGTCGTTACTAAGATGCGATAAATTCGACCTGATTCCAAAGATTCAGCGCCCACGGTTTCGCCGCCATCTTGTGGCACAAATTCCATATAGACGCCATGATTGGTTAGTAATTCTAGCGCTGGAGGATGTTTATCCGCCAAGGTCCAACTACGACTTCCAATCGCGATAAACGCTTCACTCGCCGGATAGACTTCCATCATATGCGTGTTCGGCGACAAGTGTTCACGCAAATTCGAAATGAACGGTGTTATGGCATGGCCACCATGAATAAATCCGGATAAATTCGGCCAAGCAATGCGCACTCGACTTAAATTACGAGCACGACAAATGCGTTCAAAAAGCATCATGCACCACGCAGGAATCCCAGTAACCAAGCGTATATCTTGCTCTGCACAACGATCCGCAATGCGGTTGAGCTTGCGCTCCCAATCACTTTCTAAAGCGATATCGAGACCTGGCTCATATAATGGGCGCAACCAAGTTGGTACTCGTGCCGCAATGATGCCGGACAAATCACCAACTGGGATATTAAAATCATTCGGCACCAGCGCCGTTGATCCCCCCAACATAAGAACCTGCCCATTGAGCGTCTGAGTACCCGTCGCACGTAATAAGCGAGCCATCGCCGCGAGCCCACCACGCGTATGATGTCGCAACAAGGCTTCACTTTGTGGGATATATCGTTCACCAGACGACGACGCACTGGTCGTACCGCTGGTCTGAGCGAGGGCGATAGCTTTGCCGGCAAACATCACATCGCTTTCGCCTTCGGCCACACGTTTTATGAAGGGCTCATGATCGGCGTAAGTTTGTTCCGGTAGGTGTGAACGAAATACTTCCGGTAAGCGCTCATTAATTGGCAAGCGCGCGAATGAAAAATGACGACCAATCGGCAAATGCGCTGATGAACTAACGATTGAACGCAGTATCCGAAACTGTGATTTTCGGTGTGATTCGATTTGCTGCGCTCGGTCGATGAGTGGCAAGAGTGGCGCACATGATCGAGCTAGCATTGTCCTCAGCATGCTTTGAGTATGATCTCAAATGTTAATGTTTTTGGAATATTTGAGTAATTATTGCCGTTCGCATCACGAATCATTTATGATTACCGCACGCTGAATGACTTTATCGCATGCACTGATATTTCACGCTGCCGGACCGTTTTAAATACCGTAAATCTTCACGCAGCGTTCATCAACACTACCACTATCCTCACATGGTATATGAATGCAGGTATGTTTTCCAGACAGTAAAAGCCTTTCATGAAGCTCTCTCCGTACGTTCCATATCTTCAGCATCTTCAATATTCTCTTTATTCTCTTTGCTACCATCAATACCAAGGAAACTAACATGCTAATTCGCGAGCATTTAATCACCTGGGATCACGCCGTCATCCATAGTGTCAACCGTATTAACCGCCGATTCGTTGGACGGATTTTCGCTATAATCAGCCGGCTTGGCGATGGTTCATTTTGGTTTGCCGTTATGATTGCCATTCCACTCTGTTACGGAACAGCAGCCATCCCACTGTCCGTACTGATGGTCATATGCGGCATAATCGCGACTATTATCTATAAAATAATTAAACAATCGACTCACCGCATTCGGCCCTGTCATGATAAACCAAATCTCATTCTAACCGTTGCCCCCCTCGATCGCTTTAGCTTCCCCTCGGGCCATACCTTACATGCTGTCTGCTTTACCTGGATAACGTGTGCGGCAATTCCATCGTGGTCGTGGTTCTTGGTACCCTTTTGTATACTCGTTGGTCTTTCACGCATGGTACTTGGCTTACATTATTTCAGTGACGTTTTTGTGGGTGCCTGTATCGGATGTGTCATTGGAATACTTGGCACTTTTGCAGGTAATTCCTTAGGTATTAATTTCTGAATGAGCCTGTCATGAAACGCGATGTCGATATAGTCGTTATTTCGGACCTGCACTTAGGGACTGCTGCTTGCAGGGCTACCCAGTTGCTCGCTTACCTCAAAAGTATTAACCCAGGAAAGTTAGTACTCAACGGTGATATCATTGATATGGAGCAGTTTGATCGGCGATATTGGCCTGCTTCTCATACCAAAGTGGTGCGCCGCATTTTGAAGTTTACGACTACTGGTATTCCCGTTTTTTACGTTACGGGTAATCATGAATTAGCCTTACGCCGATACCTGGACACGGGCCTTGATTTCGGCTTACTTCATTTGGTTGATCGATTGGAATGGGTCGTCGATGATCAACGAACATTAATTACCCATGGCGATCACTGCGATAGACGACTTGGCGTAAATAGATGGATTGCAAGATTTGGATCTTGGGCGTACGACCGCGTTGAACGTTTTAACAATCTCATCAATCTCTTTCGCCATCGCCTGGGACGGCGTCCGATCTCGCTGATGAAATCACTCAAACACCACATTACGCAAGCGACCACTTGGATTGATCGTTTTGAAACGCTCTGCGCAGAGACCGCCGTCAATGAAGGCTTCGACACCATCATCTGTGGCCACATCCATCAACCCGCCGACAAATATATTCCAATTGCCGATCATCGCCCGCGTTATCTGAATTGCGGAGATTGGGTCGAACATTGCACCGCGCTTGAATACGCACACGGGAAATGGAAATTAGTCCATTACGACGACTTATTTTCATCGACCAGTTCCGCACAATTATCACTCGACGAAACACGTGCGGTTGGGTAATTCGCGTTCGTTTTATTTTTTTTGCTAATTTGCGACAAAAAAAACTACGGAGCCACTCGGGTGACTCCGTAGTTTGAATCCAATCTAGATTGGATAATTAATTGAAAACTGGCACCCTTAGAGGGTCAATTTATAACGTTCCGCCACCGTCTTTAAAATGCGCTTATCTTTACCTGGTTCATCTTTTGTCGTTTCAACAATCAAGGTCATTTTATTTGGACCCTTGCCAATCAAGCGACGACTATTGAGCGGATCCATATCTTTGGTGGTTTGGAACTTTTCCCAAACACTCTTGGTGCCAAAGACATACATACGATTATCATGTAATTCTTCCGCATAAAACGGTGACAAACCACCACCCATCTGGAAAGAACCAGGGGTAGCAGGCGTTTGTGTTTGAGCCGTACGATCATCCATACAGCCGCCAAGCGCAATGATCGTAAACAGAGCAGGGATAAGATAGCGATGCATATGATGTTCCTTTGAGATCATTCAGAGCATGGCGCCTTGTGTGAAAAAAACATAAACGAATTATGAATGTTTGGTTAATTCGATTGAGCAGAACAACGCATGAAAGTCCCACGATCTAGGCTAACAGCGCTTTCAACACCTTCCCTTCATCCGATGGGCCAATCAACCGTTGGTCGAGACCCTGATAGCGATAGTGGAAACGATAGGGATCTAGGCCCAGTTGATTGAGAATCGTCGCTTGTAAATCACGAATGCTGACGGGATTTTCGCCAATGTAATAACCGATCTCATCGGTCTGGCCGTAGGCAATCCCGCCCTTAATGCCGCCGCCGGCCATCCACATGGAATTGGCGTAGGGATGATGATCACGGCCAATCAGTCCTTTGACCATCGTATCGCGGATATTATTTTGCATCATCGGGGTGCGACCAAATTCCCCGCCCCAGACGATTAAGGTTTCTTCTAATAATCCGCGTTGTTTGAGATCCGTAATTAACCCAGCTAAGGCGCGATCAATTTGCTGACATTTAATTGGTAAGGTTTCATCAATTGATTCACCGGGTGAGGCACCGTGATGATCCCAGCCCCAGTCGTAAAGCTGCACAAAACGCACTCCGGATTCCACTAAGCGCCGAGCCAATAAACAATTATTAGCAAAAGTCGCATCCGTGCCTTTGTATTTTACACGTGGATCCCCAGGACCATCGGATTCGGGAACGAAGCCGGATTTAGCGCCGTATAAATCCAAGATATGCTGTGGTTCTTTGCTGATATCCATGACTTGCGGCACGCTGTGCTGCATGCGATAGGCTAATTCATATTGATTGATGCGCGTCAGGGTTTCCGGATCACCAACCTGAGCATATTGTTGTTCGTTGAGCGTGCGGATCTGATCCAACACCATGCGCCGCATACTGCGATCTATGCCTGGAGGATCCGTTAAATACAATACCGGATCACCTTCTGTGCGACATTGAACCCCTTGATAAACACTCGGCAAAAAGCCACTTCCCCACACGGATTTTCCCGCGTCTGGGGTTTTTCCGCCGGACGACAACACCACAAAACCGGGTAAATTCTGGTTGCCACTACCAAGGCCGTAGGTCGCCCACGAACCAAGGCTCGGACTTCCTAAACGGGCTTGACCAGTGTGAAGAAACATTTGCGCTGGTGCATGATTAAACTGTTCGGTGTGAACCGTGCGAATGACCGCAACCTCATCAATAACGGAACTAAAATGCGGCAGTAATTCGCTCACCCATTGTCCACTTTGTCCGTGTTGCTTAAACTGAAACGGTGAGCCCAACATTTTTGGAACACCTTTAATAAACGCGAAACGTTTTCCCGCGAGTAACGAATCAGGGCATGGCTGTCCGGTTAATTTCTGCAATTCCGGTTTATAATCAAATAAATCCAACTGCGACGGTGAGCCCGCCATATGTAGATAAATAATATGCTTAGCCCGCGCTGGAATCATCGGCGGCTTTGCCGTCATCGGATTGACCGCCGCCGTCGACCGCGTGCCACAACCCATGAGGCTGCCCAGCGCTAAGGCACCAAGTCCAGCTCCGGTTTTTTGTAATAAACCACGACGTGACAACATTGGATTTAAGTACATGAGTTAGTTCCTGCTCAGCATTTCATCAAGGTTGAGTAAAACATTTGCAGCAACCGTCCAGGCGGCGAGTTCGCTTGTTGTTTGGCTATTTGTGGTTTGACCATTTGCCGTTGGCAAATGTGCTGCGGCTAATAACGCGCTCCCGTTTGCTGGTGTGGTTGCAAATGAAGTAAACGCGGCGTTATAGGCGCTCATTACCACATCAATTTCACTCGACGACACCGGTCGAATCAGCACCCGGCGCAAACCAAATTCGGCTCGTTGCCGGGGATCCGCGCTCGCTGCGCACATCTGTTGGGCTAAATGGGCAGCGGCTTCTAAATAAACTGGATCATTGAGTGTCACCAATGCCTGTAATGGTGTATTGGTATGAATGCGTCGTATTTGACAGACTTCGCGACTTCCCGCATCAAAGGTTTCCATCGACGGATAAGGCGTCGTGCGTTTCCAAAACGTATATAAACCACGGCGGTATTGATCTTCATTCGCGGGGGTTTTCCAGGTGGATTCATTATAGGTACTGCGCCACAAACCATCGGGTTGCTGAGGCATGACGGAGCGACCGCCCATTTTAGCACTTAATAATCCACTCACAAAAAGCGCTTGGTCGCGTAATTGTTCCGCCGTTAATCGCTGACGTGCGCCACGTGACAACCAGCGATTGTTGGGGTCACGCAATTGTCGCTGCGCATCGAATACGCAAGCCTGCTGGTACGTTCGACTCAGCACCATCGTACGCAGTAATTGTTTCAACGACCAGCGCGAGGTATCACGATAAGTCACCGCCAAGAAATCCAGCAG
>CANETI010000164.1 GCA_947440715.1 Planctomycetota bacterium
TCCGACTGGATCATCGACCTCGGCCCAGAAGGCGGCATGCGCGGCGGACAATTAATCGCCACCGGCACCCCCGAACAGGTAGCAAAAGTCAAAGCCAGCTACACCGGCCAATTCCTAAAAAACATGCTGCAACAACACGCGGTGGGCTAAAATGCATAAATTGAGGCCATGAGCTGCATATGGACAGCGCCCTCAGTTACTCAACGCTAGGCGCATGCAGCATGACTTAGATTTTGCTTGTGCCTTGGCGCGTAGCGCTGGCGCGATTGTTCGCGAACACCAAGGGCGCACTGAGCGTTTAACCAAACAAGGTGACGAGGCTGTTACGGCTCTCGATCGCGATAGCCAACGCCATATTGTTGCGGCGCTTACGGCGCGTTTTCCTAATGACGGTATTTTGGGTGAAGAAAATGATGCAGGCACCGGCATTACGTTTACTCAGCCACGCAGTGGTAAACGGGTGTGGGTGATTGATCCCATTGATGGCACTAATAATTTCGTCGCTGGTCTTGGTAATTTTGCGGTGTGCATTGGTTTATTGGATGATGGTTATCCGATTTTAGGCGTGGTGTATGACGTCATGCGTGATCAATTGTTTGCTGGAGGCACTGACCTTGGTGCAACCTGTAATGGCCAGTCAATTAGCGCTCTCACCACGCCACCGACAGCGGCGTCACTGCTCATGCTCACCAGCAATATGTTGAATGCGCAAGGTCGTATGCCGACCTGGGCTGCGGCTCTGCACGCTCAGACCACGTGGAAAATTCGTGTCCTTGGTTCGGCGGCATTAGAGGCCGTGATGGTCGCAGCCGGTATCGCGCAGGGATCAATCACCGTGAATGGCAAACTGTGGGATATCGCTGCGGCTGCTGCGGTAATCCTGGGTGCTGGTGGTGAGGTGATCGACTTATCCGGCAAACCCGTCTTTCCCCTCTCTTTGGCGGGCTATAACGGTGGTAAAGTGCCCTATTTGGCCGCTGCACCGTCGGCGAAAGCGGCATTGTTGGCCTGTTTGAAGCCCTCATCGTTGGTCTCTTCTGTAGACCCCTAGCCCCTTCTTGTTATTGCAATCCATTTTCATTTAGCAGGATGAACCAATATGAATGCCCCCCTGCCGAAGCCGACTCATTCGTCCGTACTGTCAGCATTAGCCCCTGGTGATTCCGGTACCATTTCGGCCATCAGCGGTTCATTAGGCATCCGTCGCCGATTATTGGAAATGGGCCTGTGCCCTGGGATTCAAGCGTCAGTCATTCGGCGGGCTCCATTAGGTGACCCCATCGAAATTCGTGTGCGCGGTTATTGTTTGAGTCTGCGCTTAGATCAAGCCGCCCAGATCAGCATCGCGGTTGCTCAACCGGCGATGGTTGCGACGCGATAATTCAGGCCAAAACCGTGTCAGAAAAATCGTTCTAACGTTATTGGTTCGCACTCATGACCTCAATCGAAAAGGACTCCCCCGCCGTTCAAGTGATTGCGCTTGTCGGTAATCCGAATTGCGGAAAAACGACACTCTTTAATGCCCTTACGGGGTTGCGGCAAAAGGTTGCCAATTATCCTGGCGTCACCGTAGAAAAGAAATTTGGTCGCTGTGCCATTGGTGATGGTCGCGTGGTTGAAGTACTCGATTTGCCTGGGACTTACAGTTTAGTCGCTAATTCCCCCGACGAACAAGTGACCATGGAAGTGGTGCGCGGATTACGCACAGACACCACCGTGCCTAACGTCATCGTCGCCGTCGTCGATGCCAGTAATTTAGCGCGCAATCTGTATTTGGTCAGCCAGATCATGGAATTGGGTGTCCCCTTTATTATAGCCCTCAACATGACCGATATCGCGGACCGCCGTGGTCAGCACGTTGACGTCAATCGCTTGAGCACCGCCCTCGGTGTTCCGGTGGTTCCGATTATCGGCCATCGTGGTGTTGGCGTGGATCGTTTGAAAACGACGTTTGCTTTAGCCAGTGTCTCGAACCAACGCAGTTGGCCATTACCCGCGCCGATCGCCGCACACGTCGAAGCACTCGCCGTTGCGCTTCCGTCTGGCGATGAGGCACAACGTGCACGACAGGCTCGTCGTTTATTAGCCGGTGAATTAGCGCCCGACCTCGACGCCCTGCGACAACAACCCGCTGTTGCGGCAATGATACAACAGCAGGCGATAGATCCGGCTGCGGTAATGCAGGCTGATATCGAAGCACGTTATCATTGGATTGATGGGGTTGTCACGAGCGCCGTGCGCGACACCGGTTTTCGTGGCGGAGATTCTTTTAGCGATCGTTTAGATTCAGTCTTAGTACATCCGGTTTTCGGACTGGGTATTTTCTCTGCCATTATGGGTTCACTGTTTGTTAGTCTTTTCCTGCTCGCTGATCCACTCATGCGTATGTGCGAAAAATCCGTTGCTTGGCTCGGTAAATTGGTCACCGGCGATATGGCCGAAGGCACGCTCAAATCATTACTCGCAGACGGTGTTTTTGGCGGCGTTGGCGGCGTTGTCGTTTTCGTGCCGCAAATCGCCCTGCTTTTTCTGTTCCTCGCCGTGTTAGAAGACAGCGGCTATTTAGCCCGCGCTGCGTTCCTGATGGATAAACTCCTGTCCAAAGTTGGTTTGCATGGCCGTAGCTTTATTCCATTGCTGTCGTCATTCGCCTGCGCCATTCCAGGCGTCATGGCCACGCGCACGATTGAAAATCCACGCGAACGTTTAGCGACTATTTTAGTGGCGCCATTTATGTCATGTTCAGCGCGTCTTCCTGTTTATGGCTTATTAATTGGCGCGTTTTTCGGTCCGTCTTTATTTGCCGGCACCCCCTATGAATCCTACATTTGGCTTATTCAAGGCGGCATCATGCTGGCGTGTTATGCGCTTGGCGTCATCGCTGCCGCTGCTACGGCCTTTGCCTGTAAGGTATTTTTAGGCCGAGGTGAAGTGACTCCCTTTATCTTAGAGATGCCGAGTTACAAATTTCCGCAATTCAGCGAAGTCGCGCGCCAAGTATGGAACAATACCTCAAAGTTTTTAACGAAAGCAGGAACCATTATTTTCTGTTTGTCGATTGTCTTATGGGCGATGGCCTATTTTCCACGGCTATCACCCGAACGCACCGAGGCCATAACCATCGAACGCACCGCCGCTACGGCTCCGTTAACCGCAGGCGCAAATGACGAACAGCGCACCAATCATGAGATAGCGTTGCAAGCCGTCATCGACGAAGCCGTCGCTGGTGCACAATTAAAACAAAGTATCAGTGGCCGCTTAGGTCACGTCATTGAACCGGTTATCGCCCCACTGGGCTATGATTGGAAAATTGGCGTCGGATTAATTGCCGCATTTGCTGCACGCGAAGTATTCGTTTCCAATATGGCGGTCGTCTATAGCGTCAGCGATCCAGAAGCTGATCGAACCCCACTTGAAGAAGCCATTCGTAACGACACTTATTCCGACGGCACTAAAGTCTGGACCCCGTTAGTCGCGACGAGTTTGTTAGTGTGGTTTGTTTTGGCCATGCAATGCATCAGCACCACCGCCATCGTGCGTCGAGAAACCGGCGGATGGAAATGGCCTCTCTTACAAATGGTCTACATGAATGCTTTAGCCTACACCGGTGCGCTGCTGACCTATCAAATCGGTTCGCGATTCTTCGGCTTTTAAAAGGATCAACACCATGGTCCAAGATCTTATCGTTGCCGCCCTTGTCCTGTTCGCCGTCGGCTACCTTGGCCGACGCGCGTGGTTATCGATACGCGGCAAAAAAACCGGCTGCGGCTGCGATACGTGTCCCGCTGTGAAAACGCGTAAAGATCGCGCGTAATTTCATCGTTAGATCGCTGTCTCATTATTAATACTTCGGTTAATGCGAGGACCTTAAATTAGGACACCTGTCCGTCTACCCAGCGTTTATGATCTCCTTGATCACCTTGGCCCCCTCGACGCCCGTCAGCTTGGCATCGAGGCCTTGGAACTTGAAGCTGAAGGCGTCGTGTTGGACACCGAGTTGGTGCAACATGGTGGCGTGCAGGTCGTGGACGGTGGTGGCGTTTTCGATCGGGGCGTAACCCAGCTCGTCGGTGACTCCATGGACGAGGCCGCCTTTGATGCCACCGCCAGCGAGCCACACGGACATCGCTTTGTTGTGGTGATCACGGCCATCGCCGCCTTGCGACATCGGCGTGCGGCCGAATTCGCCGGCCCATACGATCAAGGTACTGTCGAGCATGCCGCGCTGTTTCAGATCGGTGATGAGCGCCATGCACGCGCGATCAATTTCCTGCGCTTTGAATTCGATGCCCTGCTTCACCCCGCCGTGATGATCCCAGTCCTTGTGATAAAGTTGGATGAAACGCGTGCCGCGTTCGGCCATGCGCCGGGCCAGCAGGCAATTGGACGCGAACGATCCGTCACCGGGTTGGCAGCCGTAGAGATCAAGCGTCGCTTTTCCTTCACCTTTGAGGTCCATCAATTCCGGCACACTGGCCTGCATCTGGAAGGCCATTTCATACTGCGCAATGCGCGTGGCGATTTCTGGATCAGCAACCACGGCTTGGTGCTGAAGATTGAGCGCATTGATTGCAGCGACATCACCGCCCTGGGATTCACGGCTGATGCCAGGTGGGTTGGTTAGGTAGAGAACCGGATCACCCTTGGCGCGCAGTTGCACGCCCTGGAATTTCGATGGCAGAAATCCGCTGCTCCACTGGCGGGCGGCAATCGGCTGATTTTGCCCACCTTTGCCGAGCGACGTCATGACCACGAACCCAGGCAGGTTCGATGCTTCGGATCCCAGGCCATAGGTCACCCACGCACCCATGCTGGGGCGGCCAGCAATTTGCGACCCCGTGTTCATAAACATGTGCGCCGGATCGTGATTGATCGCATCGGTGGTCATCCCCCGAATCAAGCAGATGTCATCCAGTACCGAACCGATTTGCGGAAATAGCGAACAGATTTCCGTCCCGTTTTTTCCAAAACGCGCGAAGGGATGCTGAGGACCAAAACATTTTAATGCCTGGCCCTGTAACTGCGCCAACTGCTGGCCCTTCGTAAAGGATTCTGGCATCGGTTGGCCATGCATTTCTCCCAACTTCGGTTTGTGATCGAAAGTTTCGAGGTGCGATGGTCCACCAGCCATGGTCAGCCAAATGACTCGTTTAGCTTTCTGCGGCAGCGGCAGTGGCAGCGACAAAGCACCAAGCGCGCCCGGTTGTGCAGCGGACAGTCGGTTTGGTAATAACGACGCCAAGGCAACCGCGCCAAGACCAGTGGCAGCACGACCAAGAAAAGCACGACGCAGCAGAGCGTTGGAGTTT
This sequence comes from Planctomycetota bacterium, assembly GCA_947440715.1. Classification (GTDB taxonomy): domain Bacteria; phylum Planctomycetota; class UBA11346; order UBA11346; family UBA11346; genus BOG-1363. Next base: position 5,310 of record CANETI010000164.1, read on the forward strand.
TGATAATTCATAGCGCCAACCTTATGAGCGGGTGATGGTTTCATGGAGATTAAACAGAATGCGTGCAACGTGCGTCCACGCCGCCAATTCACTGCGATCGAGTGACGCTGGTGGCTGAGCAAAACCGACTTTCAGCAGCGCATCGGCGGCACCTTTGTCGGCTTGGTACGCTGCCAAACGTTCGGCAAATAATGCCTGAACCGTGCGCAGTTCTTCCGCACTTGGTTCACGTTGCAGTGCCTGACGCCACGCCCAGGTAATGCGTTGTTCGGGGCTGCCTTGAGCTTCACTGAGAATTCGCGCAGCAAACGTGCGAGCCGCTTCGACATACGTTGGATCATTAAGCAGGACCAACGCTTGCTGTGGGATATTCGAACGGGTGCGTTCAGCGGTGCATTCTTCACGACTTGGGGCATCGAAGGCCAACATGCTGGGATGCATAAAACTGCGTTGCCACCACGTATACACACCACGGCGATACTGCGCGTCACCACGATCGGCTGGGTAGGTTCGTTGCGGGAAATTGAGGTTCTCCCAATAACCATCCGGCTGGTACGGCTTCGCGCTGGGGCCACCAATGGTGCGCACCAGTAAGCCCGACACCGCCAAAGCTTGATCGCGCACCAGTTCAGCATCCAGCCGGAAAGCGCTCTGACGTGCCGAGAAACGATTATATGGATCACTTGCCTGTAACGCGGCGGTGGCCGTCGATACTTGGCGGTACGTCTGACTAGTCACGATAACACGCACCATGTGTTTGAAGTCCCAATCACTGTCCATGAATTCACAAGCCAGCCA
>CANETI010000165.1 GCA_947440715.1 Planctomycetota bacterium
CAGACTCAGAGCCGCCATCACGAAAAAAAGCCAATATAACTTGGTGAAATAAGTAAACCGATTGGCGAGAAAGCTGTTCATTTTATTTGGTGCCTGTGCGTTTATATAGCGGAACAGCCTGTAGCTTACTTGCGTAAATAAACAAGCAGCCCTCGCTGACACTCTAGCTTTATTCTGAGAATCTGTTTTGAAATTCGCGCACTTCGACCGATTTGGTCTCAATCGCCCGACCGTCGTTGAAAAAACATCGAAATAACTCTGCTATTCCTTCGGCTTTTCCGCCTATATGGATGAGATCGATCTGCTGCGTCGGTCTTCGCGGGAGTTTCAAAACAGCTTCTTAAACAAACCAATGCCGATTGAGAATCAAAACGGTTACCAACACGATTACCGCGCAGACGGCGCCGCTGGCGATCCAGGTACTTGGGCGTTTCAGGAATGGGGTGTCGCGTTTCTTTTGTTGCCGGCGAAAGAGATCAGGTACGACGTTGGCCTGTGAGGCAACAAAGGCCGGTGCCGCAATGCGGTTTTGGGCGGCGGAGCTTAATTGTAGGGATAATTGATCTGCCGTGGGTCGTTTTTTAGGGTCCAGATCCATACAGTTTTCGATAATGGCGCACAATTGTTTGTCCGCATGTGGAACCAGTTCGCGCAATGGCGTGTGTTCACCTGACAAATGTGAGCGCATTAAGTCACCAATGGTGCGCCCTGCAAACGGCGGACGACCGGCGAGTAGGTGATAAAGCGATACGCCCATACTGTAAATATCAGATTTTATCGTCACACAGGTGCTGTCACGAATGGATTCGGGCGCAATATACGTCGGCGTGCCAAGGACCATGCCCGTGGCGGTGAGACCCTTTGTATGACTATCATCAATCATACGAGCGAGACCAAGGTCGCTAATTTTAACGATCCCCATGGGGTCGATCATGATATTGTCTGGTTTTATATCACGATGAATAATATTTTGTTGATGAATGGCATGAAGCCCATCGGCGATACCTTTTGCCACGGGTAAAAGTTCCTGATCGCTCATGCGCCCATGGTCGTCCAGTCGACGACCAAGATTAGGGCCTTCGACTAATTCCATAATTAAGTAGATGACATTATTTTCGGTAACTCCCACGTCCATGACCTGTACAACATTTTGATGTCTGATACGGGCAGCGGATCGAGCTTCCAATAAAAAGCGCTTACGATGTAGTTCAACTTTGTCCTGATCATTGGTGCTCATGATTTTGACTGCGACATCGGTATGTAATAACTGATGGTGCCCACGATAAACCAGACCCATGCTGCCTTGTGAAATACGACAGACGGTTTCCACTTGGCCAAAAAGGACTCCTAACCAGGGATCCTTATCATTTTTGATTGGAATAATTGGTTTTTGCTGTTCCCGTGCAGCGACCGCCGCAGTTAGTGCGGGCGACGGCACTGATGCTCGTATCGGCCTTAAATCGGTGTCTGTATCACTGCTTTTTCGCTTGGCGGTGGAAATAGACTTGGCCGAATGATCTGTGTTGGGTCGATGTTCGTTGGTGGTGTCAGAGGTGGGCGCCCGTCGAATCAACGTCAACAAAGTTAAATCGTCTTCGATCGTGGTAGCAAAGGCTTTGGTGTCTTTAACGATACTATCGATGAGTAACTGTGCTTTAACGGTACAATCCTGACGTGTAACAACCTGCGCTAATCGTTCATCGCCGTATTCCTGACGATCAGCATCCATCGCTTCTAAAATGCCGTCGGTATATTGGATCAATCCATCACCAATATTCAGCGTTAGTCGAATGGGCTTCAATAACTCGCGAAATTTATCTTCATTAAAAATCCCTAATGCCGTTCCGGGATTTCCCATGGGTTCAGCTTTGATGGTGTCGCCAATGTGGAAATGTAGCCCAGGATGATGTCCCGCTAACGCCACGGTAATGGCGCCGGTTGATGGGGTTAATAATGCGGCAAATAAAGTGATAAATTGACCGGGCAGTAAGTCTTGGCGAATATCCTCATTCAGCGCAACTAATAAGTCATCGAGTTGACGATCAGATTGACGTAACGCACGCAAGGTTTTAAGCATGCCAGTAACCGCCATGGCCGCTTGTACGCCATGCCCAGCAACGTCACCCAAGACAATTAATACATTTCCATTTGGCATGACTCCGACGTCGTAAAAATCGCCGCTTACGCCGGATTTTCCTTCGTAATAAACACCTAATTCATACCCAGGGATTTCCGGTAACCGTGCCATCAGGTGGCGTTGCAGTCGTTCAGCCTTCGCCAGATCCGCAGCGTCGATGCCTAGATCTTTGAGATCGGTGGAACCTAATACATCGCGTAATAAATGCTGGCGATCTCCGGTAATCGACCACTCTTCACGACTTACGGTTTCGCCCTCGATAAACGCGTACGTCGCACCTGGGTCGGCAATGAGATGTTCTAATGCTTCCATCCCATGCTCATCGCCGAAACAAGCGCGACGTGGCACGCCATCCACTAACCATACGCACCGTTTAAGTGGTTTCGCTAAATCCAGTCGTCCACTCTTGTTGGTGAGCGAGAAAAAGCGTAATAGTTTTTTCAAATCTCCATCAGGCACTTCACCGGTGAAGGCAGGTTTAACGTTGTCTGATAATAAATCTTTCGAACTAACTTCAAACGTTTCCATCACCCCAATGGAACTACCACGGTCTTTTAATAACGAAGTCGAATCGGTGCCGGGCGGTAATAAACGGTAAATAAATTGTTGGCCACCAATCTGCAGCACGTCGTGGTCGCCAAGAATGTGTGGATCGACTAAGCGATGGCCGTTGCAATACGAGCCATTGCGACTGCCCAAATCCACCATACTCCAAAATGCGTCATCACTCCAACGAAGCTCGCAATGATGACGCGAGGTTAGTGTATCTTGAACCAGAATATCAACGTCTTCGCCCCGACCAAAAATATAGGTCCGTTGCGGTAATAGTTGGATGGTGCGGTCATCACTGGTGACTAAATAGAAATCAATAAATGCGACGGCCATGGGTAAGGTTAGTCCCAAAATGGGCTCTACGCAAACTTATGTCGCCATTCGCGATCCTGACTTCTCTGTAGAAGCTTTTTATGATTCAAGTGGTTCATTTCGATGCTGAGTGAGTCACAAATATTAGGGAAACCAATGACTTCAAATCAAAAGGCTCTGCTAAATTAGGGGTCAAATCACGGTTTAGACCTGACAGTTGGGTAATTGTTCCAAGTAACTTGATACTGGCGAGCAACAATTTTTTAAGGTAACGTTATTCGTCTGAAACCTATCATCCAAGAAAATGACCGTGCATACGCCAGCTAATTTAAACATGAGCCGTAAATGTCCCAAGCCTTCGCCGCTGCGAATGCTCTCGGTCCGGGGCGTTACGTCGATGCTCTGTCTTACTAGTTTAGTCGCGCCTATTTCGGCGGCTGAATTAGTCATGACCGATATTAACCTGGGCATCGAATCATTGCCAACCGCGTATGATTTTACCCTGCATGACGGGACCACCACTAAATCAGGCAGTAGTGAATTTGATTTTGGTTTCGGATTAAGTGGTCGGGCAGTTTATGCATTTTCTTCTCCTGGAGCCAACGGTGCATTTTTTGTTGGTGGAGCATTAGCGCTCGGCGCTTACACCTACGAAAATTCGGGCACCTATAACGTTGCGATGGGCCGTTTGGTCGTCGGTTACGCATATTCATTTAATGATCAATGGACCGCCGAAGTGTCACCGTGGGCAGGCATTGGTTATGGCCAGATGTTTATCCCAGGAAACGGTGTTAGTGGCGATCATAATGTCGCTGGACAAGTGTATGATTACGGAATTAATTTTGGCGCTACTTATACCATGAGTCGTTCGTGGCTGATTTGTGCGCGGGTTGGCTGGCAAATAGCCGAGGCCGATTTATCAGGAGAAGGATTAGACCTCAATCTACAGCAGTCAGGACCGACTGCTTTCCTCGGCGTTATTTACCGATTCGGCGGCGCTCCGCCGTCAATCCGTTGAGGACATGATGACGATGTCTTTCCCCCAGAAAAATAATGATATTAAAAACACCTCGCCGGAAAAAGAATCCGCGCAGTTTAACTTCACGAATGATGAAGATACCAACATCGCGACGGCAGAAGAACAGGCACAATGGAAATTGCAGGGCAAGAAATTTAGCCTGCCAATCGGTGAACGGCAATTATTAAGCGATAAAGGTCGCAAAGGGCCAATATCCGGAGCCCAGTGGCCAACGCATGATATTGGTGACCTTTTAGGTGAAGGCGGTATGGCCGCGGTCTACTTAGCCCGTCGCCGCGATAATGGCAACTTCGTCGCGTTAAAAATATTACCTGCGCGATTAGCCGAAGATCCGGAGTCGCGCAAACGTTTTGAACGCGAAGCGCAACTCTCTCAAACCATTAATAGTCCACATGTGGTAAAAGTGTGGTCTGCTGGCCGTTATGGTCCGCTGTGTTATTTGGAAATGGAATGTATTGATGGCGGCAGTTTAGGCGACGAGATTAAACGGCGAAAAGAAACCAAAGATAAACCGTATACCACTGAGGAAGTGCTTGAAATCGCACTGCAAACCGGCGACGCGTTATTAGAGGCGGGCAAATTAAATTTAGTGCATCGGGATATTAAACCTGGCAATTTAATGTTCACCCGTGAAGGACAAGTTAAACTCGCGGACTTCGGTATTGTTAAGGTCCTTGGTGAAGAAGCCATGACCATGGCGGGTACGGCCATGGGGACACCTACGTACATGAGTCCGGAACAGGGTCGTGGCGATGCGGTTGATGCGCGCGCTGATTATTATTCACTCGGCGTTGTCCTTTATGAATTGCTCACGCTCAAACAGCCTTTCGAAGAATCAACGGCCGATGCACTAATTTATCAGCATCATTTTGTTGAGCCTAAATTAATTAGCGATTTAATCCCCAATAGCGATGAAGGCTTACAAGCGGTTATCTTTACCTGCCTGCAAAAATTCCCCGATCGTCGGTATCCTGATGCCGCGACCTTATTGCGTGATCTCAATCTTTTAAAAGGCGGCTATCCACCTGAATTTGCCGTATTTCACAAAGGTCGGGTAAAAACCGGTGCCGATGAAGCCTTAGCGCGACATGGCGGTGGCTGGCGACGATATTGGAAACAAGCGCTGCTCGGAGTGGCCGCTTTAGTGTTGGTGGTGGGATTGGGCGTGTGGTGGCTGCTCGCCAGTCGCGCACAAGCCGATTCGTTGCGCGGACGATTAACTGTCTTGGATACGCCACAGGCCATACCCATCACGGCCAAAGTTGATGTTGAACGGTTGCGCATGTTGGTTGGTGACAGTGATTCATATGTCAAACGTTGGCGGGAAAAATTGGCCCAGGTCGAACAACTCACGGTGCAATTAAACGATCAGCCGACCGTCGCCTTAGATGGCGCGCGTATCGAAGCCATCCAAGCCGCGTTAACAGCCTATCAAGAATTATGTGGCAGTAGCGAACCGTTGGTAACCATCTGGCAAGCCCGATTAACAGACCTTGCCCGTGAACAGCGCGAAGCTCGTCAGGTGTTGGCCGAATTGGATCAGCAAGATTTGGTGACAAAAGCCACGGTGGAGCGCTTGGCTCCCGCTTTAGCCATCGCCCGTCGTTTAGCCTTAGCAGATGATCCAGATATTAAACGTTGGTCGGAAAAGTTAACCGCAGCGCAACAACGCTTAGCTGAATTACGTTTGCGTTTAGCGACTATTGATGAACTAAGCGTATTTACGGCGGCGAAGCAACGCTCGGCGCGAGACGATCTCGCACGTTGGTCAGTATTAATGGGACCGGCAGATAATGATGGTATTCGCTGGAATGCAAAAGTTACCGCCGCTGAACAACAATTAGCAACTTTGCGCCAAGCGTTAGCGCAATTTGATATCGGTGAGGTCTTGCCTTTCAATGTCATAAATGGACTCAGCAATGAATGGAAAATGTTTCTCGCTCTGGCTGATACTGATGATGTAGACGCGCTCCGTTGGCAACGCCGATTACAAATGTCGCAAGAACAACAGGATTTGCTGGCTA
>CANETI010000166.1 GCA_947440715.1 Planctomycetota bacterium
CGCAACGAGGGTGGAGAAATGAATCGAATAAGAAAAAAACGTGAATCTTAGCTTAATAGCATTAGGCAGGAGCCCCAACACATCAGAGCCCCAACACATCAGAGGCCCAACACATCAATGCACGAAGTCGGTGGACTTGCTTGCCTCATTTAAATATTTCCAAATACCTTCAAATTGGTCTTTAGCTTTTCCGCCAAGTACATCGGTCAATGGCGTGTTTCCATCGTCCTGAGCGAACTTGGGCATGCGGGTGGTGGGCTCAAAACGCAGTGGATTGAGCATCCAGCGATGGAAGTAATCTTTTTGCAGGCGTTGATTGGCATAACCTAAATTAATGCCTGGGGCTTCGAAGACCGCGACTGCGGGAGCCGAGCCAACGCCATGACATTGGACGCAATTAAATCCTCCGTCCATACCCATGAGTTTTTCTCCGTCTTCGGCGGTTGGGCCTTCGACTTCGGCTGGTTCAGGGGTTATTGGCGGGCGACCATGCGACATGGTCAATCCTTTTGCTAATAATTCCGCAGTAGCGGGAAATGCTGGCATACGCATGTCGAGCCATGGCCGTGGGCGATAAGCAATTTGGCCAGCGATAAATTTAGCCATCCATTCAGGACGCAGCTTGTCACCAGTGAAGGTTAATAATGGTGGTGGATTGCCAGCCGCCGCGCCGCCATGTTCGCCAGCTTCCGCCGGTGCCGCGGGTTCGTCATTTGGCAGTGAAGCATGGAGTTTTTCTATGATGCCGGTCATGCCAGATAAGGTGGAATTGAAACTGTCGCGTTGGTGGCAGGCAATACAATTTTGTGCGGTGATACGACGTTCAGCAAATTCACTCACGTCTTGGCGTAATAAGGCTTGTTGATCGGTATTCACGAAAGAGCGCAACGCTGAGACTTCGGTACTGGTCAGGCCGAAATCAGGGGCGCGACCACGAGATGTTTCATCGGTAGCAAGGCAACCTTTGGCTCGTTTTTCACCGCCAAGCGCGGCTAATTTTGGTACAACGATGGGATGTTGGCCTTCGATTTGATGGCAATTCACGCAACCACTGCCGGCCATTAATACTTTGCCTAATTCCGCTTCGCCGCCGCTGATGGTGTGGGGTGGAGCTTTCGTTTGGGTGTGTAATAAATACGCCGCTAATTGCGTGGCTTCGTCATCGCTCAAACCAAACGTTGGCATATTAATCCATTTATAGTGAGCCGAAGGTGCTTTAAGGAATGCCACCAAGGCGGTGGGTTTAAATTTCGCTTTAACGTAACTGAGATCGATGTGCGCGGGCGTGTCGCCATTTGCCGTGTGGCAAGCCACGCAGCCGAGTTTACCGAATAAATGACCACCCTTATTGCGGGTTGCTTCGTCGCTGGCGATGTCGCCGCCATCGGCTTTGCCCAGCGTCGCTAAATATGCCGCAATGGACGCGGCTTCATTATCTAAATCAGCGGGAGATTTTCCCGCGCCGTGAATTAATTTGGGCATGGTGGCATGAGCGCGCATGGCTTTGGGATCGCGCAACCATGAGGCCATCCAGCTTTGATTTAAGCGTCCACCAACGGCGCGTAAATCTGGGGCATCGATGGCGAGTTCTGGTAAACCGGTTTCTGCTTTGGCATCAGTCGCATGACATTTGGTGCAGCGCAGGGTGGCGGCCAATTCACGGCCTAAACGCATTTTGGTGCCCGTGCGCAAGTCTTTGGCCGCCACATCATGGGTGAATAAGGTGGCTGGCACGGGTTCGATGGGAATTTCTTCGGCGGACCAAAACAAGCGCAATTGGGCGTCGCCCGTGGTGGGGCTGGTATAAATCAAAGTGAAAGGGTTCGCGCCTTTATTAATTTTAATTTTGCCTGGCTTACCATCACTTAAATTACCGATCGGAATATCTAAGACGGTTTTCTCTCCGACGAGCAATTTTAGCGAACCGTTACCTTCGGCGCTGAAGGTAACGAAATCCCACACGTCTTTATTCATGTTGCCAGTAAACGTGGCGGTAAATGGTCCGACGGGGATAAATGGTGAAGCAGCCGTATCGGCGGGAACATACAGCGACAACACGCGTGCATTACGATAATCAATGGGACCACCGGCTTGCGCTTGCAGCGACAGCGTCAGGCCGCGTTCAATTTGTTCAGCGGGCGGTGTGACGGAGACGGGAGCAATTGGCGCGGTAGGAGTCGATGGTGGCGTGACGACGGGTGTTGCGGGCGGCGTTTGGGTAACGGGTGTTGCGGGGTTTGCTGGTGTTGTCGCCACCGTCGGAGGCGTCGTGTTCGTTGGGTTATTCGCAGCAACGACCGGAGCTTTTTCAGTTATGGTGCGCGGATAATAAATGAGCACGGCATTACCAATGAGTGCTAAGGCAACTAAGGCCAAGCACACGGGCAAGCTTAATGGACGACGGGCGGGGGTAGCGGATTCGCTCACGGGAACTCCAGTAAAAACGGCGAACGCATCTGATCGTGTAGATCAGATGCGTCCAGTTGTTGCCGCTGCGGATAAAACATCCGTCGCAATGAGATCAGGTTATGGTGGATTATGGTCCAGTTTGTTCCGGAACGTGATTGATGGTGTTGTAGATCTCTTGGCTGAGCGGTTGGCCTTCGGCGGTTGCTACGCGGTATTTGATCTTCATCTGCATGACCACCTGGGTGGGCATTTCTAAGAACACGCTTTTGCCATCGGCAGATACCGTGGCCTTGGTCACTTGAACCGTATCGTGTCCTTTGTCTTTATTGTCCGTGCTGGGTTTAAATTCTGGTGAACCGTAATCGCTGGTCCATTTGTAGTCCCACTGTTCGATGTTGTAGTTGTCTTTGTTACCAGCTTCTGCGGCGTCCAATTTGGTGGAGAAGGTCAGCGCGATACCGTTCTTCTTTACCGCCATACCGACCGCTGATAACAGCGGTTGGCCGGTATAGCGTACACGTTGTAGGGCGCCGTCTTTTGCGCCGTTGGTCTGCCATCCTTTTAAGCCAGCCACATATAATTGGCCATCCTTCGGATTAAAACGACCGCGCATAATGCCGGAAATAAAGCCGAGTGGCATTTTGACGAAGCCACCTTGCCAACCGCAGTTGTTGTTGGCATCAGGAATTTTTTCCATCATCACCAAACTGAGATTGCTTTGGCCATATGAAATATGGATCAGGCGTTCGCCGAGCGGACCCCATTTATCACCTTTCGGTGACCACACTTGGCCACCATTGGAATTATCAATGTTTTGCGGCGTCCAATAAATAGGACGAGTGTAATCGGTCGGTGCTGGTGTGGCATGAGCCAAATCAGGCACGCCGACAAACATGGGTATTTTGTGCGGAGGAATAGCAGTGACGCGACTGACTGGCGTCCAAGTTCCTTGGTTGTCACCAACGGTCACTAAATTATCTGGACCACCGTAACCGGAACCGTTCGGTGCACGAACGCCCGTGCCGATAATTTCTAATTTAGAACCATCTTTCGATACGCGCATAACGGTGCCAGCGTGTTCGCTGATGGTTTCCCAGCCGCGGCCACCCGGACGTACGGGGCCGCCTTTTGCGAAAATAAAGTTGCCTTGACCATCGGTGTGCAGATCAAGGGCAAATTCATGGAATCCAGGCGTCACATGCATGTCATTATTAAAGTTTTCGAGGTAATCAGCTTCACCATCGCCATTGAGATCATGCAAGCGGGTGATTTGATCGCGACCCAGGGTGTAGATTTGGTCGTTCACAATTTTTAAGCCGAGGGTTTGGTACAAACCAGCGGCGAAACGTTTCCACACTAATTTTTCTAATTTGTCATCGATGCCGGAACAGATCCATACGTCACCATTCCACGTTGAGACTGCCGCGCGACCATCGCTGAAGAAATCGACACCGGCTAAACGCAATTTCGAAAAATACGGATTATCTTCTGGGATCGTGATGGTATCGACGGTGTATGCGGCATCATTACTGCCCACTACACCTTTGGTTTCAATCGTTTGCGTCCATAACGCTGGGCCACCTTTGGTGAGCGCGCTCGGGTCGCTGGGCTTGGCTGCGGCTTTTGCTGCGGCAGCACCATCGCCACTGGTCACGACTAATTTAAAGACGCCTTTTGCACCAGCAGGGACACTCATCAACACGCGTGAGCCAGCGACTTTTAAGGTCACGCCAGCAGGAGCATCAATTAAAGCTGCGGCCAATTCACCACCCGCACCACTCATCGTGGCGACGCCATTAGCGACCGTCCCGGTGCTGTCAGCAACATCGGCGATCACCATGGTTGAAGCGGCGCTGAAGGCGCTGAGATGAAAGGTGCGACTAATGCTGCCATCGGCTTCTACGCCTGGGGATTCTAGGACGGCTGCACCACCAACGGTGTACGACAACACCACGTTATCACCGTGCAGATAAATGCCTTTGTATTTAGCCCAGTCAGCAGGCAGTGGACCGAATGGTTCGCTGCGTGGATCGGCTAAATTATCACCCTTCGACCAGCCAGGGGCTTTGTTCGTGCCAAACATTTGCGTGCCGGAGGTTTTTGGACCCGCTGGGCCGTGCGAACCATCATAGGCCACACCGCGAATACTGAGCCAGCCTTTCGTCCAGCCCGCGCTGTAACGAATTAAATCGGTGTCAAAACACACACCGGCAGCATTGTCTTTGCCTAATTTAATCGCAATTCCTTTGATCGCCATATTACCGGCTGGCGCGGCACTATCGATGGAGGCTGATAAAATTCGGCCCGTGTCCATTTTGTAATACCAAGCGTCGGTATTGCCGCCGCCGCCAGGGCCACGAGTTTTCTTCCAGCCTTCGGCGTCCCAGGCGATGCCAGCCAAAACCTTTTTCTGATGACTATAGGCGGATTCAGGAATTGGTTGTTCGTCGCCTTGTGGTGCTTTCCATGATACTTTGCAACCAGCGCCACCGCCGCCTTGAAAATATTCGATTAAAATAGGATGTTCACCAGCGGCTAATTCGATCTCGCCGGATTTTTTACCCATGGCATGGGAGCCACCATTGTTGACCACCATTTTGCCGCCTACGGACAGGCGTGAACCATCATCTGATTCGGTGAAAAACGAATATTTACCAGCGTCTTTTATGATGACAACGCCGCTCCAGCGGACGTAAAAGTTTTGATCTATTTTACTTTTGTAAAAATCACCTTCAACTTCATCGAAGTTAACGGTTTTATCGACACGAACTAAATAGGGTTTAGTGTCGCCGCTTATGGCAGGAAAATCATTCGGTGATTTATTGAGTTTAAAATATTCTCCAATGAGACCAGGCGCCGTATCAGCGGCGTGGCCAGCCACTGCAGCTAACAGTGGGATAAGTGCGAGTGAACGAGTTGCAGTGCGGAACATACCCATGAGGAGATCCTTCAGAAGGTGAGCGGGACAAACGGTACGACGTAGGATAAAAGATGTTGTTTAGTAATAATATGATTTTTTGGAAAGTGCGATTGTGGGCGATTGGCTCGCTAAGGCAATTCGTGAATATGATGGTCCTGTTACCATGAAACACCTTAATTTATATGAGACATGGAATACCGAATGTGGTCGAACTGCGCTGAGTTACGGTGTTCAATTATTTTACGTACACACGGTACGCAACATTAGCAAAGAGCCGTTGATGTTGTAGAACGGGCGTGGGGTCGTAGTCGTGACTAAGCGATTGCGGTGGTGGCAGAAACGAACCAGATCGTTGGTGGTAGGCTCGGTGAATTGAGCAGCGCCGGGGATGAGATCTCGGAAACGCCGGAGTGCATACCGATGAATCGGATTGGCTGGATTTCAGCGGTGAAGGGTGGTTGAGACAACAATCAGCAGACGCGTTCAGCAGAAGACACCTATTCCAGAAGGCGACGTGCCGCGTATGACGCGTTCTCACGCACGTCGCTGATGCATCAATCAGGTGCAAACGACGTACTGCACGCAGGATCAGTAAACGGCCATGGACGCAGCGAATCTATTCCTCCCCGCCTCAGCACCGGCATCGTTGAGTGCTATCGTTGTTTGTGTGTTGCTGGCCACCCTGAGCGCCACCGCATTATTTTTGGTTCGCGGCATCGCCGGTGATGAC
>CANETI010000167.1 GCA_947440715.1 Planctomycetota bacterium
CGGTGAATAACTTAGCTGGTGTACCATCCATTGTGTTCGGGGTCTTTGGTCTTGGTTTCTTTGTCTACTTTCTTGGTGGAAGCATCGACTCCTTGTTTTTCACTGACAAACTACCGACCCCGACCTTTGGTACTGGGGGAATTTTATGGGCTTCGCTCACGTTGGCTTTAATGACCGTCCCGGTAGTGATTGTTGCCACGGAAGAATCCGTGGCCGCAGTCCCGCGTGGTGCCAAAGAGGGCAGTTTGGCTCTTGGCGCATCGAAATGGCAAACGATTCAGCGCGTCGTGCTGCCTGCTGCGATACCTGGCATTCTCACTGGTTTGATTTTAGCTATGGCCCGTGGCGCAGGTGAAGTAGCCCCCCTCATGCTCGTCGGCGTGGTAAAATTGGCGCCTAGTTTGCCGATTGATGGCCTCTATCCGTTCTTCCACCTTGATCAAAAGTTTATGCACCTTGGCTTCCATATTTACGACCTTGGTTTTCAGTCTCCCGATTCAGAAGCGGCAAAACCGATGGTATTTGCCACGACTTTTATTCTAATCCTGCTGGTGATGGCGCTCAATTTGGGTGCCATCGTCCTGCGTGATCACATCCGTCGGAAGTTCGCCACCTCGGCGTTCTAAAACCCATGACCGCACTTGCACAAAAAATAATGACACCCACCTCTAACACCAATGCTCCCATCGATATGGTCGCTAAGGAAAGCAAACCGCTGGAAAAAGGCCAAGGCTATCTGTCTGTCCAGAACTATAATTTCTGGTATGGAGCTCACCAGACGCTATTTGACATCTGTTTGGAAATTCCCGAGAAACAAGTAACCGCTTTAATTGGACCTTCCGGATGTGGTAAATCGACGTTGCTGCGCAACTTCAATCGCATGAATGATTTAGTCGACGGCATTCGCCACACGGGTGATATCACCATGACGGGGCATACCATTTATGACCCACTGATTGAAGTGACCTCTCTGCGCAAACGCATTGGCATGGTGTTCCAGAAATCTAATCCGTTTCCAAAGTCTATTTACGAAAATGTTATCTACGGATTACGCGTTAGTGGCTGCAACAACAAAGCCGATCTTGATGTTGCGGTAGAAAAGGGTCTACGTGCGGCGGCCCTGTGGGACGAAGCGAAAGATCGCTTAGGACAAAGCGCCCTTGGCCTGTCAGGCGGTCAAATGCAACGTTTATGTATTGCTCGTGCAATTGCCGTCGAACCTGAAGTTATCTTGATGGATGAACCCTGCTCGGCGCTTGATCCCATCGCCACGGGCAAAATTGAAGAGCTAATTTTAGAACTTAAAAAACAGTTTACCGTGGTTATAGTCACCCATAATATGCAACAGGCTGGACGATGCAGTGATCGCACCGCGTTTTTCTACCTTGGTAAATTGATCGAATATGATACTACGGTTACCATATTCACGAATCCCCATCAAAAACAGACCGAAGATTACATCACCGGTCGCTTCGGCTAATTTAGGACAGTTAATGAATATTATTCGACACTTCGATCTGGAACTGGCGGACCTCAAACGTTCTTTGGTTAGCATGGGTAATATGGTCGAGCGCACGCTCTCAATTGCTGTGGATGCGATCATTTCGCCCACCGTCGAAGCCCGTGAACAATGCCGCGTCCTAGAAGATCAATTGGACACGTTGGAAAACGCTATTGAAGATCGCTGTCATCATATCATCGCTCTGCAACAACCGATGGCTGGCGAATTGCGTTTAGTCATTGCGGCCATGCGTATTACAAGTGATTTAGAGCAAATTGGCGATTTAGCCGAGAGTTTAGCCAAGCGCGCTGCTTTTATTGCCCGCAATAAAGGCGCGACGAATCCTCCGCAAATCGAAACCTTAGGACGCTTAGTCCTCGGCATGAATCGTCATGCGATGGAAGCGTTCATTACCGGCAATCTTTCGCTCGCCAGTGGCGTCATCACTGATGAGGATCAATCTGATGATCTCACGAAAGAATGTTATGAAGGTATTCAAAACTTGATGCGCAGTGATCCAGACCGCATTCGAGAATACACCCATTTATTACGTGCCGCCTCGTTACTGGAACATATCGGTGATATTGCCGTATCGATTGCCGATGAAACGGTGTATTTGCATAAAGGCACGATTGTCCGCCACCACCACCACGAACAACCCTAAATTTATTACCTATGTCTCGTATTTTAGTCATTGAAGACGAACCGGATATCCAAACGCTCATGCAGTTTAATCTGCAACGTGAGGGACATCAGGTCACCATTATGGGCTCGGGCGATGATGGTTTACATGAATTGCGTCGTCAGCCATACGATCTCGTTCTACTTGATTTAATGTTACCTGATAAAGATGGAATTGAAGTCTGCCGCATTATGCGTGCTGATGCCAATTTGGTTTCCATCCCTATTATTATGGTCACGGCCAAAAGCGAAGAGAGTGACGTCGTTTTAGGTTTAGGGCTCGGCGCTGACGATTACGTTATTAAACCATTTCGCGTTAAAGAGCTTTTAGCTCGGGTAAAGGTTCGTTTAGCACGAGCCCAAGATGTTGACGCAAATGCCAGTAAAAAGCGCATACATATTGGTCAACTTATTATTGATCCCGTACGCCATGCCGCGGTCATTGGTGAAGAGGTTGTTCCACTCACATTAACTGAGTTTAAATTGTTGCATTTTCTCGCCACCCACCCTGGTGTTGCTTACGGTCGTTACGATTTGCTCGACCGAGTTTCTGGTGGCGACAGCGTCGTAACAGACCGCACGTTAGACGTCCATGTGCGCAATTTACGGGCGAAAATTAAGCCTTATGACCAACTCATTGAAACGGTGCGTGGCGTGGGTTATCGTTTCAATGATGCGACACACTAATTTTCAGTCAGCCACGGGTAATCAGTCATCGACTAGCAGATTACGGTGATGATCACATCGTGGCGCTCATTCCTGTTCCGCGCACGCTGGCTGATGGTTGTAGTCTTATCTTTGATCCTGGTCATTTGGATCGCATTATCTTATCAATATCGCGTCGTCACCGACATCATGAGTGATGGCTTACTTGAAGAACTGCGCGCCGACGCCGAATTTGTAGCCGCGTTGGTTGGCAACGATGTCCAAATTCTGCTACTATCCCGCGCGCAAATACCTCATCAACGTCGCATCATCATTATTCGCCCCGATGGAACGGCGGTTTATGATTCTCAGGGCAGTTCAACCAAAACCGACCAATATAATAATCGCACTGAAATAATTGCCGCCAGAGCTCAAGGTACTGGCAGCACTCGCCGTCGAAATGACAGTTCTGGTCTAGACCAGTTATTTGCTGCTAAAATGTTGCCAAACGGATATGTGGTGAGTGTTGCCGCACCGTTATCTTTTGAGTCAAAATTAGAAGACCGTTTATTACGGCCAATGGTACTAGCCGCCGTGTTGATCATCGTGTTCGCTGGGGTGGCGGTCATGGTACGTCAATGGCGAGATCTCGCGCGTGTTAAAGAACTCGTATCGGTTGCCCGCGCTTATGCCGGAGGTCAATTTTCGCGACGAGCCGGCTTATTAGGGAACGATACCATGGACCATTTGGGACATGAGCTAAATGCTATGGGGCAGCAATTAGAAACCAGCCAACAACAAATAGCCGAGCAACAATCACTGCTAGATGGTGCTTTAGGGGCGCTTACTGAAGGTGTCGCCTGCGTGAATACGGTCGGTAAAGTACTGTATGCGAACGCTGCATTTCGTCATTTAGCAGCGAGCGGTGCGGATGTCGATGGAACGACCTACTATCAACATATTCCTGTTCAACATTTGGATCAGGCACAAGAATTTGAACACCATCGTCGTCAGCTGCGTGCCATAATTATTCCCGTTTCAGGAGCGATGCGCGTCATCGTGCTGCATGACTTAACGGAACGAAAACATTTAGAAAACGCTCGGCGCGATTTTATTAGTTCAGTCAGCCACGAATTGAAAACCCCACTAACGTCGATTGCCGGATTTGCAGAAACCCTCCTTGATGGAGTTATCGAAGAAGATCCCGTCACAACACGCGATTTTGTTACACGAATTGCTAAGCACAGTGATCGACTTGCCGAGTTAGTGCGCGATGTACTAACTATATCGCGCTTAGAACAAGGCGCCTGGGAAGTGCGACCGACTCACATTGATGTGTCCTCCATTGCTCGCTCCGTATTGGAAGATCACGCCGAATTAGCACGCCGCCAACAGGTTACGACGTCACTTGGTGGCGATGTTAAAATTCCCGCTCATTGTGACCCGGAATTACTACGCCAGTTGCTGGGTAATTTAGTTTCGAATGCTATTCGCTATAATCGAGAATCCGGCACGGTTCGACTTGAAGTTTTTGACCAAGCAGCTGGTCTAGATGCGTCGTGTATTAAAATCACGGTACGTGATACCGGCATTGGAATTCCCCCAGAACACCAAGCACATATTTTCGAACGCTTCTATCGGGTCGATTCACATCGCAGTCGACAAAGCGGCGGAACCGGACTCGGTCTCGCGATCATCAAGCAGCTGTTGGATGCGATGGGCGGCAGTGTGAGTTTGGTCAGTGATAGTTCTGGTAGCTGTTTCACTGTGATTTTACCGCGTAAAGACCCACGTAGCGACATCGCTACCTGAACTAAACACGATCCAACACGGGTTGACACACGGTCAATCCGGACCTGCTTGGTTCGACTGGTGTGATCCTGGGCAGGCTTACCGTGCTGCCATGCGTAGCATCCTGACTTTCATGTTGTCCTGTGCCCTGAGCGTATCGTTTGCTGCAGACGTAGCCGAAGGCAATGTCGATGCAGATGTGCTCGCTGCCGCGCGCGCAGCCGACGCCTTTTACCAACGTCGATTATTGACCATCACGGATGGACTGAACAGCCCAGTTGAAGCCACGCGTGTTGAAACTCTTCGCACCATCGGATTCCTGCAAGATCCTGGACTCACCGGACAATTACTGCCATGGATGCAAGCTTCGAATCGAACCAGTGCTGAAATAATAGCTGCGGTCACCGCATTGACTGACAGCGGAACGGCCGTCGCCGTACCAGCGTTGCGACAATTACTCAAGCATGATGACGCGCAGGTTCGCGCAAATGCGATGAACGCCCTTACGCGTGCGCAGCAAATTGAAAAAACTGATTATATTAAACACGCTGTCGATTCAGAGAGTTCTTTGCGCGCCAGTAGCAACACCAATCTAGGACTCATGAAAGCCGAGGATGCGGCGCCTATTTTATTGAAGAGTCTCGCACTTGATACCAGCCCACATGTGCGCCGGATGTGTGCCATTGCTTTAGGACAACTCGGTATTCGCGAAAATGGCCCCGCTTTAGCGCAGGCATTAACTGACTCAAATCCCGGCGTTCGTCGTTACGCGGCTGAAGCACTAGTAAAACTCAACTATACTCCTGCTATTCCTAACATGCTAATGGCGATGGAGGGCAATATTGCCGGAGATCATATCGCCCGTTCATTACAATTAATGACCATGGAAGATTTCGGTTTTAATTCACGCGCAAACCCATTAGCACGAATTGAAGCTGTCGAAAAAGGTTTCCTGTGGTGGAATGCGCACGCTAAAGATTTAGATCGATAATAGCGAACCAAAACGGTTTACGTCTGCATTTCATTGAGTCATTAGTACCCGTTACTTCCCAGTATTTTTAGTGGAATACGACGACGAAAGACATCGTCGTCTGTTAGTGCCATTTCATGTTGCCGCGCCACAATCACTTCGCCGTGGCAAAATGGATAGCGTTGATCAATTCGCTGTGCTAGGTGTGGATCTCGTCGCAGTTCCATAAATAATAAGTCAATCCGCCGTCCATAACGACGCGCACTGTGCGCTGCCGTGCTTGCATCTAAGCCTAATTTTTGACCTAACGCACGCGTTCGATCATACCAAATGGCCCAGGGTTCTGTCGTTGCCCAGGGAAATAATCGCTGTGCGGTTACACTCTTATACTCCTGCTTTCTATTTATCTGGGAACCTTTGAGCATTTGAAAACAACGATCTACCGTCAGCGCGGCTTCGACAC
>CANETI010000168.1 GCA_947440715.1 Planctomycetota bacterium
CCTCGCACCTCGCACCTCGCACCTCGCACCTCGCACCTCGCACCTCGCACCTCGCACCTCGCACCTCGCACCTCGCACCAATCCATTCGGGTTTATTTATTCAGATTTATAGGGTAAGCTGGGAAGTGACCATGCTCATGACCGAAAACCCGATACCTCGCTATAAAGTCAACCCGTGTTAACTAATGCCAATGATGAAATCGGACGCCTCCAGGCTCTCCGCGCACTCGCAATTCTTGATACGGCGTTTGAGGATGCCTTTGACGAATTAACGAAATCAGCGGCGTTGGTGTGTCAGGTTCCCATCGCGCTCATTAGTTTAGTTGACGAACATCGTCAGTGGTTCAAATCTTGGGTTGGTTTGGATGCCTGCGAAACGCCCCGTAACGTTGCTTTTTGCGATCATGCGATTCGCCAACCACATCAGTTGATGGAAATTAATGATGCGACGAAAGATATTCGCTTTGCCAATAACCCGTTGGTAACTGGGCCGCCTGCAATTCGATTTTATGCAGGAATGCCATTGGTTGATAAAAACGGATTTGGCTTGGGGACATTGTGCGTCATTGACACCAAGCCACGTACGTTGGAACCATGGCAGCGCGAAGTGCTTGGTCTTTTGGCCCAGCAAGTGATACGTTTATTTACGACGAGGCTGGCAGAGCGAAACCACACCTCTGATTCATCGTCGCAAATGCGCGCTGTAGTCGCAGCGAATGTCACTGGCGCAGAAGAACGTTTTCGCGTTTTATTTGACCATTCCAGTGACGCGCATTTATTATTTGATGATCAGGGAATTATTGACTGTAATCAAGCCGCGATTGCGATGCTGCGTTGCCGTGACAAAAACCAAGTGCTATGCCTGCATCCTGCGCGTTTATCGCCAGAACTTCAGCCTGATGGCCGTCGTTCGGATGAAAAATGTATGGAGATGGATCGGCTGGCACGCGAACATGGCCACCATCGATTTGAATGGCTACACCGGCGCATGGATGGCGAGAATTTCCCGGTCGAAGTGACGCTGACTCAGGTAATTATTTCAGGAAAGCCAACCATGTTAGTGGTTTGGCATGACCTCACCGAACGTAAACGCATTGAACAAGCGGGGCGAGAACAAGAGCAGCGCTGGTTATTGGCACTACAAGCAATCGGTGATGGTTTGTGGGATTGGGATTTGGTATCGAATCTCGTGTTTTTCTCGACGGGATGGAAACGCATGCTGGGTTATCAGGAGCATGAAATCGGAGCCACGCTTGATGAGTGGGACAAACGAGTTCACCCAGAAGATAAAGAACGAACTTACGCCGATATTAAACGTCACTTATCAGGCGAAGTCCCGAATTATAAAAATGAACATCGCGCACTTTGTCGCGATGGGACCTGGAAATGGATTCTAGACCGGGGCATGGTGGTGGAGCGTTATTCCGATGGGCGTCCGAAACGAATGGTTGGTACGCATACGGATTTAACCGAACGCCACCGAGTTGAAGAGCGGTTGAAAGAGGCGTCAGAAGAAATGCGTAAGGCACGTGATTTAGCAGAGGGGGCAGCGCGTACCAAGGCGGATTTTTTGGCCACCATGAGTCACGAATTGCGCACGCCGATGAATGGCGTTATCGGCATGACCAGTCTGTTATTAGACACCCCATTGGATCGTCAGCAAAAAGAATACGCGGAAACCGCTCGTACGTGCAGTGATCAATTGCTGACGTTGATCAATGATATTTTGGATTTCAGTAAAATCGAAGCGGGCAGCTTGACCCTGGAAAAAATTTCATTTAGTCCAAGGCATTTGGCCGAAGAATCCGTGGCGCTCTTAGCTAATCAGGCAGAGAAAAAAGGTCTGCAAACAATTTGCCTGATCGGCGCTGAGGTGCCGTCTCGCCTATTCGGAGATCCCACCCGGTTACGCCAAGTTATCATTAATTTACTCAGCAATGCGGCTAAATTTACTGAGCGTGGTGAAATCGTATTGTCCATTTCGCTTTACGACCAAGAGACCATTGATATTAGCGTGCGTGATACCGGTGTTGGAATTTCCCCCCAGGCTAGTCAAAAACTGTTTCAAGCATTTGCGCAGGCCGATAGTTCCACCACCCGTAAATACGGCGGAACCGGCCTAGGATTGGTCATTTGCCAGCGCTTGATTCAGTTGATGGGCGGCACGATTACCCTAGAGAGTAAACTCAATCAGGGCAGTACCTTTACCTGTCGTTTGCCGCTGCTGAAAGCCGCCGATGAGACCGATAAATTAGAACATCAAAGTTTGGTCGGTTGTCATGCGTTAGTGATTGCTCCCTCAGCGACCATTCGTCGTTCGTTACGAGAACAATTAATTAGTTGGGGTATGAGTTGCGATGAAGCCAGTGATGAAGCGGCAATTCCTGCCGCGTTGGCTCGACGTTCACCGGCCTTGGTGGTGATGGATCATCAGGTGACGGACTCCAGTCTGCCGTTAGCGCAGAAAATTACGCCAAGTCTGAAAAATACTGGTATTCCGTTGATCTTACTGGTTGGTGGCGCGCAACGAGGCATGGCGAATGCGGCTAAAGAAGCTGGCTTTTCTGGTTTTCTCACCAAGCCAATTCGTCAGGCACATTTATTCGAATGTTTGTTGTTGGTTTTAAATCAAACGTGTTCCGTCGCAGATCGGCCTCGAGTTAACAAGTTAGTTACTCGACACACCTTGGAGGAAGAACGTAACGCAAGTCGCATATTGTTGGTAGAAGATAACCCGGTTAATCGTCAAGTAGCCGTAGCGATGTTGAATAAATTAGGCTTTCGTTGCGATATTGCCACCAATGGGCAGGAAGCGGTGGATGCCGTGGTAAAAAATGCTTACCAAATCGTGTTCATGGATTGTCAAATGCCAATCATGGATGGTTTTGAGGCGGCTAAAACTATTCGTTTACGTGAGGTTAAAAAAGAAAATAAATCAAGTCATGTTCATATTATTGCGCTGACGGCCAATGCGATGCAGGGGGATCGTGAGCGATGTTTAGCGGCGGGGATGGACAACTATCTGACCAAGCCAATTACGATCACGGCCTTGGAATCCGCATTGAAAAAGGGTCTGCAACCGCAACCAGCGGTTGAGTCACCGGCAAAGCTGATAGTACCACAACCTGTTATCGAGCTATCGCTTGAAATTATTGATGACTCAGCGATGCAGGGATTGCTCAATGCCACTGATCTTGAAACCTTGCGCTCAGTCGTGGAATTAATTCGCGCTGAGGCAGTTTCAATTTTAGTTGAGTTAAGCGAGGCACTAAACCGAGGCGATGCTGTCAGTCTCGGTCGATCAGCTCATCGATTTAAAGGAGCTGTTGGCACTTTAGGTTTACGCCGAGTTCATCGTTTGTGTGAACAGCTCGAACGAAAGGGTCGCGCGCGTGAGCTAGGGGGTGTCGCTGATCTGATACAGGCATTAGAACTGACTTTGGCAGAGGCAATGCCGGTACTGGCAAATCATACTTTAGTGAAGAATTAATGTGAACTAAAAGTTGATGCTTGGCACTATCAACGCGGCAATCCAGGGATTAAGCGTCTAGCGTTACGTCGTGGCACGGACGGTTCGCACGTGTCGGGTTTCGACCATAGATATACTGGCACCGACGACGCCGACGAATGTAGATAACGGCATAGCACCTTTATTAAGATTAAGCTCAAAACGTTCACCCTCCACAAACAGGAAAAACTGGGGTGGGCATGCTCTACGTTTTCGTGGTACAGTGGTACCAGCTCGTCCTACGTTACTGTAAGAACAAGGTCCGTATGCCCTTAAATATTCTGGTAGTTGACGATGATTTCATTATTCGCCAAGTCGTCACGCGTCACTTGGCGTTGCTCGGGCATCAAGTCGATAGTGCCGGTAATGGCGCAGAAGCGCTGGTCGCCATCGAGAAGAATAATTACCAAATCGTGGTCACTGATATGCAGATGCCAGTCATGGATGGCCATGAATTATTAGTCCGTTTACGCGATGAGCAGCCGCTCATTCGCACCATTGTTATGACTAGTTATGTGACCATCGAAGCGATTATGGCCTGTTTACGCGAAGGGGCCTTTAGCTTCATAACTAAACCACTTGGTGACTGTGCTGAATTAGATCGCTGTCTTGAAAAAGCTGAGTGGGTAGTGACAGATTGGCGTAATCAATTGCTCAAGCTGCAACGGCTTAAAATGGGATTAATGCATGAGCGAAGTTACCAACGATCCAGAATTACTGGCCGGGTTCTTTGACGAGACGAGAGAATCGTTGGAGAAAGTAGCCGCGTTGTTTGTTGAATTAGAGCGCAACCCCAACGATCTGCAAATCATAGAATCTATTTTTCGTCCTGTTCATTCACTGAAGGGCAATTCATCGTTCTTTGGCTTTATGGGCATTAAGCGTCTCGCGCATGACATGGAGACGATTCTTGACTATTTGCGCAAAGGGAAACTCACCGTAACGCCAACCATCATCACGACCTTACTCGCGGGTCTCGATGGATTGAATGCGATGGTTGAACGGATGGTAACGGGAGGTCAAGAAGTCGATGATCCGGCGGCATTAGACGCACTGATCGAACGGCAACGTGCGGTGGTTGCTGAAACCGCAGTAAATGGACAGAATCCGTTATCATCTGCGGTCGGTGTGATTGAAAATTGGTTGAATAAACAGCCAGCGGGACTTGATGAACAGGTGACCAGTGCCGTAACTTTTTTATTAAATAAAGCGCGCGCCGATCTTGGTCTTGCACCTGTGGTAAAGGCCGAAGCTTATTCGGTGCATCCAATACTAGGCGAATTAAAAGTATTACTGAAAGCATCTGAGCAAGCCGATCTTGAAATGTCTGCGGTTGAGCGCATAGGAAAATTACTTGCCGATCTCGGTTCAGTCGCCAGTGAAGATGGCGAAAAAATGCTCTGTGCTGAATTGCTTGAAACCTGGAATTTGTGCATCGGTTCGGCTGGTTTAAATGATATCATGCGTGATTTCATCACCGATCAGATCAAGATCTTGATGACCTCGCCTAGTTTCATAATAACAGGAGAGGCAACAAAAGTTGTCGAAAATAAAGCTGTTTCATTAGCTCCATCAGCGCCAGCCGAAGCGAAAAAAGAGCAGCTGGCTGACGGTCAGCGTCGTAATGAGGCCAAAGTCGAAGCGAAATCCGTGCGCGTGCCAGAAGCTCGCATCGATATGTTCTTACGCTACGTGGGGGAATTATTAGTCGTTGGCGACATGTTCAATCATCTACAGACCCGCGTACGAGCCTTAAGTAATACTGGTTTATTGGCGCGAGATTTCCGCCGCGTTAACGATACGGTTGCCCAATTATCGACCAAGCTACAAGTTGCCATTATGTCGATCCGCAAAGTTCCCTTGCGTCCACATTTGGCAAAAGTTCCGCGCATTGTACGTGATGTGGCGGTAGCAAAAGGCAAGGAAATTTCCGTGGAAATTCACGGTGAAGAAGTGGAAGTCGACAAAAGTTTGGTCGAATTAATTGATGCGCCACTTACCCATATGTCGCGTAATGCCGCTGACCATGGCGTTGAAACGCCGGAAAAACGTTTGGCTTTAGGCAAACCGCGAGAGGGCCGCGTCCTTATCAAGATTGAAGAAACCAGTCGAGCAGTGGTATTAACCATTAGCGATGACGGAGCGGGACTTAATTTGGAACGTATTCGGGCGAAGGGGGAAAGCCTGGGATTGGTCAAGCCTGGGGCAGAAATGACCGAGAAAGATTTAATTAATTTAATATTTGCTTCGGGTTTATCGACTGCTGAAATAGTGAGCGACGTCAGTGGTCGCGGCGTGGGTATGGATGTCGTCAAGCGTATGATTGATGAAGCTGGTGGCACCATTCAAATCACCACTAAAACGAATCAAGGCACTGAATTTCGTCTGACTCTACCAAAAGGTGTTACGACGTAAATTGTAGCGGCATTCCTGGTGCGCGCAGGTGACAGTTTGGTTGCGTTACCATTAGAACGTGTGCGCGAAACTTTCCTGCGACGAGGCACCACCATTAATAATGTGCTTGGTGGTGAC
>CANETI010000169.1 GCA_947440715.1 Planctomycetota bacterium
GAATACGTGGCATGCCATTTTCAGGTCCACCCGGTTCCATTTTTTTATCGGTGGCTTTTGCCGGCTTTTTTCCTGGTGCCTCAGTTCCTTCAGCCGGAGCATCCGTGGGCATGACCGCTAAATCACCTTCGCCAATCGTATAACGATGTTCGACTCCACGTGGATCCAAAAACGTTGCTAAATTATTATTATCAATCGCAACCAAGGTCCATTCAGCCGCTTTTTCGCCTGGCGCCATACGAATAGACACCTCTGCATCTGGCATGCGCACCAATAAAGCCTGATCATTTCCAGCACCAACAAAACCAAACACCACCGGTGCATCAGCTGGAGCTGGTGACAATTTAGGTAAAACTAATTTGGCGCGCGGCTGCTCGACTACATCAACTGGCGGACGCGGAGGTTTAATTTTAGCAATAGTGACTGGTATGGTTGGCTCTGGTTTCACTGGTTTACGTGAAGGATTCAGCATTCCCCTTTCAGCTAAGCGCAAATTATACGGCACAAATGGATTGTCATCATTTACATAAAAACTGGTAAAGACATCTATCTTAGGCACCGAAGCCACCAAATTACTGATGTCAGCACCTTTCCAGGATGGACGACCAGGATCCACGATTTCGGGGGAGCTAAAAGCCCACCACGCCACTGACGCCAGCAACACACCGCCAGCAGCCAACGCAACCATTGGTTGAGCATTAAGGACGGGCATAAAAAACTGGCTTTCCGCTACCTGAGCCGCTGCTAGCAGAACCGCGCGATCCACTGCTCATTCCTTGAAAGGCCAGCGGATCTTTCGCTCGTTCTTCTTCACTAATGAAACGCATGGCGGCTAACTGGAATTCCGCATCCAATTGCGAAATATCATCCTTCGGCGTGGCGTTATCGCTCTTAATCGAGAAACCACGCAGAATCAAAGGGTAATCCGTTTTCTTGCCATCCGTATGCGAGACCTCACTAATGCGATGCAGAATCCATAAAATATCTTTCAGGCCACCGCGCACCTGCAAAGTGATGGGGTATTCACGCACCAGCACGGGACGCGAAACTGGACCGGTATCAATCGCCGGCAATTGCATCACGGAAAATTTTTCCAATGGGGCTGGCGAATCGAGCGCAATACCAACTAATTTTTCCGTCACCTGCAACATCGTCATCAAATACGGCGCCTCGCGGTCGTCGGGAACTTTGGGGTCGGCCCCAAAACCAATATTGTCATCATAGACAATACGTCTGGCAGCAGCTTTTTCGCGCAGACGCTGACGTACTTCAGTAAATTTTCGCTTAAATAAATAACCCGGTTGTGGCTCACTTGCCGGTATCGTGTAGTATTCAGCTAATTCAAAACGCGTGTCTAATTTCAATTGTTCGATGGTTTCACGCAATTTTGTATTTGCCTCTAACTGTCGCTGCACATGCGTGCGCATGTCTTCACGACCTTCGCTGGCCAATTTTTCCTTTTCCGTTTGGGCTTGAGTTTCTAATTCGCCGCCGTCCGAAATAGAAAATATCGCAATGAGCGCCGCCACGGTTATACCAGCCAACACTAACCAACCTTTTTGTTCTTCTTTTTCTACCGCTGGAATCATGGCTTACCTATTTCCACGGTTTTCTGATTGCTCGTAATCGCGCTCAATTCCGTGGGCTGAAAGAAGAAGCGTAACTTAAACGGGAAACGTCCGGCTTCAACGATCGTGGTGGTCGGCGTTTTAGGCGCGCGTGGAGAAGTCGTATTCTTTACCTGGTTTTTAACTTCTCCGTGGTCAATAACATGCTGCACCACGCGACTATCACGGAATAATTTTGACCCGTTCGCATCTGGTTTCCACGCATCAAGTGCCGCTTTGTACGTTTCGAAAAAATTGTTTAGCTCAATGTCCGTTTTCTTTTCGTCAAATTTAACGAGGCCCGTCACATCTATTGCACCGCGATCAATCACGGTGTCCCGACGGCCGCCGGTCGTCTGCGTATTTGTTGGGCGCAGCGATATCATTCCGCGTGTTGCATCAGCGGGATTGCTGACGCCGCTATCCTTGCCCACTTCCACCGTTTCCAGCGTGGTAATCCACAGTTCTTTTGAATTATCCGTTTGCTCTTTGAGTGCACGAATCGTGAATAATAAATCGCGGCCAGCAAAAATACGGCCAGCAATCGCGCGCAAATCTTCCGACAACCCTTCGCGTTCCTGTTGCAGGTCATCTAATTGTTTTTTTAACTCATCATAATGAGTTTGAAACTCGGTATAGGACTCAATGTTTGCTTGTGCTACTTCTTGATTATTCAACATAGTCCAACCAGCTAACACCGCTGCGAATAACACGCTAGCCGCCGCCACATACGGCCACATTAAACGTGAGCGCCACAGCCGTTTAATCTGCAAGGAATCCGGTGTCAAATCTAAGCGAACAGTACCAGGAATCGTATTGGCTGCGGCAATCGCCAGACCAATTGCGGTTGCAAATACGTGTGGGCGATCAGGTGCCTTACCCGTCAGCGCATCACAAGGGTCGAAGCGCTTAACCGGCATATTAAAACGGCGTTCCAAATACGCCTCTAATCCATCTAAACTCGCGCCGCCTCCGGTGAGTAATACTTTAGTAACATTCAATTGGCGGGCATGAATTTGCGTTCGGAACCACGCCAATGAACTCGCTAACTGACCATAAAGCGATTCCGCAACTTTAGTTAGTTCTGGCCCCAATACACGACTGGCAATTTGCTGGGTGGCGAATCCTCGCTCGGTAACTGCCACCGATTCCAGCGCTTCAAACGGAAATGAGGTTGTGCCGACTGATGGCGCTGGATTATTTTCTGATGGCAGCGTGTCTGACATCATCAGATCTAATTGAGGAACGGCAGCCGATGACGCATTTGACACGGCGTTTGGCAATTGATGTTCATCATCTTCTAATTGTAAACCACCTGTCGGATCTGCATCAAGATCCAATTCGAATTTGTTCTGCGCTACGGTGTTTGCTGGTGTGGTTGCGCGCTCTTCGGCAGTCGTTGGCGCACGTACGGCAGTGCGACCAATCGCTGCACCAACGGCTGTAATTGGCGAGGCTGAGTCCTCTCCGGATATTTTTTTTTGTTCAGCTAAACCAATGGCCTTGCTATCGCCGCCACTCAACGCTTCAGTAAACGTATCGCCACCAATGGCTAATTGACGACAGGCAAGTAGTCGACGATCACCAAATAAAACGACGTTGGTCCGCGCAGATCCAATATCGACCAACAAGGCCATCTCATCATCTTGCACCGGCGGCAATGGCACCGTGATGTTGTAAACCGCAGCTGAAGCGGCATGCAGAATGGGATCACCAATGCCAACAGCCGTTAAATCTAGGATGGCTTCGTGGGCACGCGTCGGGTGCGTTAAAATACAGCAGTGAATTAATTCATCACTTGCCAATGGTACCGGAAAGGAATCCGCTGCTAATTCGCTGGCTTCAATGGCCTGTAATAATTCCAAACGTAGCAGACGTTGGAGACGATCTGGTGGTAGTGGAATAGTTCCCACGTACCGCACTAACGTGTCGAGATCACTAATCGACACGACTGGGGAATGGCCTAGTGGTACTTGTTTTTGGATGTCCTTAACCACTGCTCGCAATGGCCGCGGTGTGCCGTCTTCATCTAAACGGGGAATTTCAGCATGCGCCACGATGGCATACGAACGTCCCTCGCGGCGCAGTGCCACGGCACGCACCGTATGATGACCGACGTCCAAACCAACGAAGGTTCGCGCCATTAGCGCCGCCGTTCCCGCCGCCAGATGGGTCCCGCATCATCAGCGGTATTTTCTGCCTGGACGGGGACTTTTACTGCCGCATCTGCTGATGTCGGTAAATTATCTACATTATCCGGCAAGACGACGCGCGCGGTATTACGTAAATGCTGAATCTCGCCGCCTTGTTTCGCGCCTTCTGGATCGACAATATGCGCGGTAACAAAAATCATCAGATTACGACGCTCGCTGCTCTTTGAATCACGGCGGAAAAGACTACCAATAACTGGTACCCGAGAGAAAAATGGAACACCCGTCGTCGATTCTTGCGCTTTTTCCTTGGTCAATCCACCCAGCGCAACCGTACCGCCATTTTTAACATGGAGCGCGGTGGCTAAACGACGCGTGTCAAATTGTGGTGGCCGTTCAATGCTATTTTGAATTGGAACCCCACCATTAGCACCGTTTGAATTATTAAATGTTATCGGTTCTGGACCACGGACCATTTCACGAACCGAAGGCGTAATAGAAAGCGTAATAATATCTGAATTACGCGCTACTGATGGCCGAATTCTTAGTTCAATTCCCGATTGGTCGGTGGTAAACTCGGGAACCAGCGTCGTTGAAGAATAATTATATCCTGGATTGATAACATTTCCGTCATTTGGGTTATCTGGAAAGGCTGGTGAATTATTAGACCCTGCACTAGTGTAACCAGAAATATAGGAAATATCCTGTTTCACTTCAATAAAGCCAACCGCGTTGCTCAGCGTCAATATTTTTGGTTCTGAGAGAGTGTCCGCTTTACCGTTGGTTTCCATTGCTGAAATAGTCGCTTTAAATTTCAAATAATCATTCGGTGCGACTAACAATTGCGCCAATAACCCACCGGTACCTGGCGCAATATTTGACACATTGCCAAACGTATTCGTCAGCGTTGCACCGCCATCAGTTGGCGTAGGTAGGGCAAGGCCAGTCGTCGGCGCACTTAAATACGCGTCACCTTTATTCCCGCCACCTGCCCAATCAACGCCCAATTCTTTTGCCCCAGCGTCAGTTACTTCAATAAAGCGAGCTTCAATTAACACCTGCGTGCTATTGTAATCTAGTGCCGCCAATAACCGCTTGGTTTCCAAAATAGCCGATGGCGTTGCACGGACAAAAATTGAATTTGATTTTCTCTCGAAATAGATTTTACCTTCCGCTGGCCAGCCAACGACTATTTCAGGTACTTTTTCGAGAAAGCGTTCTAAATCGGACACGAATTCTTGACCACCACCTCCGCCTTCTTCGCCGCCACCACCGGCAAGGAGTCCTGCACCAGCTCCTCCATTTCCAGAGCCTTGACCACCCGAATTTCCACCACCACTACTGCCACCTCCGCCAGGTGTCCCGCCCAATTTCGGTTCCGTTTTAACATCAGTTAAACCCGAATGGATACGAACAATTTCCGTTACCATGACTTCGCTGTCAGCACTGGAAATAAATACGGTTCCGCCACTATAATTGTAACGAATATTGACCAATTTAGCGATCGTCGACAGCGCCGTTTCCACCGTTTCGTGAACCAAATGAATGGTCAATGTTTCAGTGCTGAGCGCACTGTCTAAAATGACATAATTGATTCCAGTAAGAGCAAATAATGGCTGCAACACTTCCCGCACTTGCACGCTCTTTGTGCCATTAGTTCCGTCATAAATAAGATCGACGCGCTGCAATAACTTCTTTTGTAAAGCCTCACGCTCCACTGCCGCAATGTCTTCGTCAAAAACGAAAATCGTGCGTTTACTCTTCGGCTTTTCTCCTGGCATGATCGCGTCATCAATCGCATCGTTTATCGCATCGTCACGACGTAACGCTTTATCTTTTAATAATTCAGATCGTTCGCGTTCAACCATTTCGGTTAAGATGCGATATTTTAATTTAAGTGCCGCCGGATGATGTGGGTAATCGCGTAAGATAGCATTGCACACCATCGCAGCTTCGGCGTAGCGCCGATTGTGTGCGTAATATTCAGCGACATCTAATCGTTTGGTGACCGCAGCATCGGCGCGATTACGCGCCGCTTCATAATCAGGATCACCAACTACTAATTCTTTTGCCCTGGATTGCTCACCTAAAATTTGACGGATTTCTTCTTCCATCTGAGCGATGCGCAACGACAACAAGGTTTGCTTCGCCAAGGCGTCATCGGGATTAGTTGAAATACGCAAAGTTAACAAAGCCACTGCTTCGTCACGATGTCCGGCAGCCGCCAAGACATTGGCGCGGGTCACTTCATCAGATGGCAA
>CANETI010000170.1 GCA_947440715.1 Planctomycetota bacterium
CTGGTCTGTAATCCTTCATGGTGCCTCCAGACGTGGAGCTCAAATCCGGTGTTCCATTCGGGTATTGGTTGTTCTTCCAATCATTGACATGACTATAATTCGTCAGCGGTTGCCGACTATAAACCACGACGGCATATGCTGGATTCAGTTTACTTCCACCTTCACTCGGAACCACAATGGCGACACCAAAATATTTGACCGGTGCTTTCGGCTCTGAATTACTGCGGGCTAATTGACGCGCCATCGAACAAGCACGCTGAATGGCATTGGCCGCATCATTTACATGGCCTTTTTTAATCGCTGGTCCAATCGTTGGCACCACCATCGCGACTAACAAAATCACAATGGACACCACCACCATCATTTCAATCGCAGTGAAACCACCGCGATTAAATGAGCGCTTTGATAGAAGGGAAGTTACGCTCACCGCCAACTCCTCAAATCATCTGCGTTTTCGCCGTACGTTTTAAAATCACCACGAAAAGTTTGATCCCATTTATCATAACCCGATGACCAAATGCCGAACGAATCCGTGCCAAACTGTTTTGCCCCAGTTGTAATTCGTAATGGTTGATCCCATGAATCTCTAATAATGCCATTGGTATGAACGAATTTTTTATGGATCGTTGGCGCAACCATATTCATGAAACCAGTATATCCAGATTTAATGACCTGGGGTGGGAAATTTCCATCCCATTGCGGCTTCGCCCCATGTGTCGTGTCTGGTTTTTCCCAGTTTTCTGGCGATATCCTTGACGCTAAGTCAAATAAAGCTTGCTGCTCTAAATTATTTTTTTTATGATAACTTTTACTACCTGGCGTATAACCATCAATCGAGAAAAAACGAGGTTGTGATGGTGTGCCCTCAGGTGACATACCCATTTTGATATCGGGTTGGTCAATTCCGCTCTTATTAAAATGATTAAGATCCCACAAATGATACGTCCGCATTTCAGCCGGGGTTGAACCCACTGCCGCTTTTGTTTCCCACGTCCAAGTCTTTAATTGATACGTCGACATCGCAGTGGCAACCGCTTGAACCATGGATTGCGTTGCGCTGACATCCGATGCTTTTTTGACTGAGCGAAAAACGGGAAAACCAATTGCCGCCAGTGCAGCGATGACCGTGATGACCACCACTAATTCAACAAACGTGAATCCACTACGAATGGTTCCCGTCTGTGACGAGGCCCTATTGAGCATTACTGGCTTGAGCGTTACTGGCATTAAGTTAACTGACGTGGTCATGTTTATCCCCACAGGCCAGCAATGTGAGTTCCACCAAGAATGAGAGCAACCCCAAAGACCCGACACACGAGAACCTCCCCATCACCCACTGCTAGGCGACGGCGGAGCATCCATTGGAAAATTCCAGCTTCTAAATGCAGTAACGGACGAGCTGCAACTAACATGGACAGTCCGCATGCCATGGCAATTAAAGCCAACGACCACATCGGAATCATATCGTTGAGCAACCATTTGAGGTTATCGGCTAAGAAAACTCCCATGGCGACAAAACACGCCAAAACCACGGACGCCACCACATGCATCACGCTGACTTGGACTTCGCGTTTCGGTACCGTCAGCGGTAAATTAGCACGAATGCGCTGAACCAAATCAGCGGTGCTCGTCGCATGGACGCGCGTGGCGTGCTCTTTGAACAAGCCATCGAGTGCATCAAGCTGCAGCGAGGCCGCGCGTAATGCGGGCTGTTGTGCTAAAAGATGCTCGACCCCGGCAGCTTCGGCCTGGGTCAATTCACCGTCGTGAAAGCGTTGTAATAAGCGTTCATTGGCTTGCATAAGTGTCTACTCGTACGATTGACGTTATTACCGATTGGGATCCGGACACTACGATATCGCCACTGTTCATGTCCTACCTTTGCATCATAAATCCTGACATGTCAATCGCGTATGCTGACACAAATGGACTTTTTTTGTCGATTTCCCGCCGCTATCTGAACGGATTATGTATTCGGTCAAATTTTTTCTCGCCTGCGTATCAGAGGCGGTACATTGTTTTGCCAAAACTTCCCCAAAAGCGAGCCCTTTCATGACTTTTATGACTACCCTCAAACGTGTCGGTGTGGTTGCCGTGATTCGTGGCAGTAGTGCCGACCACGCAGTTGCCATGGCGGAAGCCTTGATGCGCGGTGGTGTTTTGGGCATCGAAATTACGTATTCCACACCAGATTGCTGCCGTGCGATCGAACGCGTTGTTGCCCTTGCGCCAGCCGAGGCGGCGATTGGAGTCGGCACCGTATTGAGTCCAAGTCAGCTTGGCGACGCGCAAAATGCCGGTGCTCAATATGCCGTTAGTCCGCATTTTGACGCCGTCATCGTTGCAGAGGCGATTCGTCGTCAATTACCAATGTTACCAGGCGCCATCACCCCCAGCGAAATCGTTACTGCATGGAATGCTGGGGCGACCTGCATCAAGTTGTTCCCAGGCAGCCTCGTCGGCGTGGATTACGTCAAAGCGCTCAAAGGCCCGTTGCCGCATATCCCCGTCATGCCAACCGGCGGTGTATCGCTCGACAATCTGCATGAGTGGTTTGCCGCTGGTGTCGTTGCCGTTGGCATGGGTGGAAATTTGGCCAAAGGCACGCCAGATGATATCGAACGCGCCGCGCGCGCCGTGCGTGCAAAATTGGACTGCGCACCTGGAAGATAATCATATTTCTGTGACATTCAGACCAAGATGATAATGAACCTGTGGTTCTAGGTCAGCCTAGGCCGTGATTTATGAAGTGATTTTCCAGGGTTAACGCCAAAGCCCTTCCCTCGTCCTCCATTGTTTTCACACTGCTGCGCCCGCTGGAGTGCCTTGTGTCTGTTCCCGTCGCGAGGCCACTCGTGCCTCGTTCTCGCCGCTGGCGACACGGTAGTCCTTTACGTCATGGTATGGCGATTGCCGTGATCGAAGGCTTGGTCGTGGCTGCGATGCTGGGATTTGTCGACAGTTTTATCGTCCCCATTTTGCAAACCGGATTGCACGCAACGCCATCGCAAATCGGCATTTTAACCATTGTGCCGATGATTGGCATGATGCTGGTCGGAGTGTATTTATCGCCAATTATTCGCTTCCTCGGTGGCAATAAAAGTGCCGTACTGATTCATACCTATGTTCAAATTGCGTGTCTTATTGGTTTGAGTGCGCCATTATATTTCCCCACTAGTGCATGGGCCGTCCCATTTGGTTTGGTTATGGCTGTCACTATTGGATTAGCGAGTGCAGTGGGCGGGCCCGCGTGGACTAGTTGGATGGGCAGTTTAGTTCCGCGACGTTTACAAAGCCGCTACCTCGCCTTTCGTAGTCGCTTAGTCATCGTGGTTAAATTGGGCTTTGCTGTGTTGTTTGCTGGCATCCTCCATTTCTTGCCCGCTGAAGCCGGCCCGTGGGGATTTCAAATCCTTATTATTATTGCCGTCTTATCACGCGGCATTGCGGCTTGGCTGCTTTATTTGCAACATGAACCGCCGCCACGTCCTGCGCTGATTAATCACCCTGAATCAACCCGCATTACGCTCGATCATGGTTTTTCTTCCTTTGTACGCACGAGCATGCGCACCGATTTAGGTCGCTGGACGTTAGTATGGGCCATTCTGCATTTTGGTGTGATGTTGGCTGGTCCTTATTTTGCTGTTTATATGTTAACGGCTGAACCACGCGGAATGGGACTTTCGCCCGGTTGGCAATATATCTTACTGGTACAAACAGCTGTCTTGGTGCGCATGGTGTCGTATCCAATCGTTGGACGACTCATCGATCTTTATGGTCCATCTGCCATGCTACGAGTCGCAGTAACCGGCATTATGGTCATTCCTCTAGCGTGGGCATTTACCAATTATCTCCCCTTCTTGTTGCTCACCGAAGTCATCAGTGGTTTTTGTTGGTGTACCGCCGAAGTCGCCGTTGGAGTTTTATTATTTAGTTGCCACCGAGATCCCCTGCACCGATCCCGATTGATCGGATATCATCAGTCGATCGTTACAGCGATGGCAGCCCTCGGTGCCCTGGTCGGTAGCTTATTGTTGGCACGTGATAGCGATGACCCCGCGAATTCTTGGCTACCACCAATTAACGAGAGCGGCTTTCACACCTTATTCTTGATTAGCGCATGCATGCGATTGCCTGCCGTCATTCTTGCGTTGCGCTTTTTGCCAAAGTTACGCAGTCTCAATGCCGAAGAATCTGCTGGATTATGGCAACTGGTTCCAGGCACCGGCATGGTGCAAACCCTCAGCCGTGGCCTGATGGGCTTCTTCCGCAAGCCTGAAGGCTAATTCATGGCGCGTGAGGATGTCCCCTTCCTGCGCCATCGGTGTGCATTAGCGTGAGACCACGCTTATGACTGCTCTCGATCGCAATCCCGCTGCGCCTGCTGGTTTCGCCACCCGCCACCTCCGTCGTGATATTTTGGCCATGGCCGGATATACGCCTGGGGAACAAATAAATAATTGCATTAAGCTCAACACCAATGAGAGCGCATTCCCGCCATCGCCGCGCACCTTAGCCGTATTGAAAAATGTCGCGAACGATGAGTTGCGCCTCTATCCAGATCCCGTGTTTCGCCGCCTACGCGCCGCAGCCGCCGAACGTTATCAGGTCACACCGGAACAAGTCCTGGCCGGTAATGGCTCGGACGACTGTTTAACGGTTATTTATCGCGCCTTTTTATCGCCGGGTGATCGCGTCGCCTGTCCATGGCCGACGTATGGACTCTACGACACGTTGGCGACTCTGCAGGGCGTTGAATTAGTGCATGTCGATTACCGTATCGATCAACACACCTGGCACCTGCCAAGCTTTTTATCCAAACAAGGTGCCAAAGTCGTCTTGGTGGCGAATCCGAATAATCCATCGGCGACCCTCACGCCCATCGATCAATTACGACAGTTAGCTTACGAATTAGACGGCATCTTAGTCATTGATGAAGCCTACATCGACTTTGCCCCCGATGGCTCCAGCATGTTGCCTTATCTTAATAGTCATCCCAACGTCATCGTGTTGCGGACCTTTTCCAAAAGCTACAGCATGGCGGGTGCGCGTTTAGGTTTATTATTTGGTCATCCGGAATTGGTCTCGCAATTGATGAAAGTTAAAGATAGCTACAACGTTAATGTGTTGTCGCAGGCCTTAGGTATTGCTGCCCTGGAAGACCATGATCACCATCATCAGTTAGTGACGGGCACGATAAAAGAGCGCCAACGACTGGAACGTGAACTTGCCGTTTTTGGTTGGACGTGGCCAGCCTCAGCCGGGAATTTTTTATTGTGTCAAGTTGGTTCGCGCGCTGAAGAAATCTATCATGGGCTTAAAAAACGTGGCATTTTAATTCGTTGGTGGAATCGCCCGGTTTTGTCCGATAAATTGCGTATCACGGTAGGCCAGCCTGCTCACACCGACTTGCTGCTCCAACATTTGAAAGAATTGGTATGAGCGACGGAGCCAGCGCGCGACCACTGACGATTCTTGGTTCGACTGGTTCTATTGGGGTCAGCACCATATCGGTCGCAGCGCACCTCGGCATTCCGATTTATGCCCTCAGCGCACATTCAAAAGTTGAACAATTAGCCAAGCAAGCACGCGCCTGCCACGCCAAGGTCGCGGTTATTGGTGATCCCGCTCGTTATAACGAATTAAAACAAGCGTTGGTTGGCAGCAAGGTAACCGCTGCTGCTGGCCCTGCTGCCTTAGACGAAATTGCCGCCGCGCCAACCGTTGGTGCCGTCATGACGGCCATTGTTGGTGCCGCAGGATTACCAGCGACACTCGCTGCGGTACGCGCCGGAAAGCGTCTCTGCATCGCGAATAAAGAACCGTTAGTTATGGCTGGTGATTTAATCATGGCCGAAGCCAAACGCTGCGGCGCGTCCGTGTTGCCCGTCGACAGTGAACATAGCGCTATTTTTCAATGTTTAGAAGGCCA
>CANETI010000171.1 GCA_947440715.1 Planctomycetota bacterium
CTTCGGCTTGTCCGACGTCCGCTGTCCGATGTCTGCTAGACGTCGGATTTTCGGACCTCGGACCAGTCCTTGCCCCCTGGGTGGTAGTCATAACCTCCTGCCCGCCATGGATGCCTACACTGCGTTATTGAAGCCCGTGTTGTTTCGCCTCGATCCGGAGGTGGCTCACAATCTGATCATCGCTGGTATGCAGCATGCCGCGCCAGCGGGATTCCTGCGGGCGTGCTATGGCTTTCAACATCCCGCGTTGTCGCAACAGGTGTGGGGACAGAGCTTTTCCTCGCCCATCGGTTTAGCGGCTGGCCTGGACAAAAATGGGGTGGCGATTGATGCGTTGGCGGCGTGCGGTTTTTCTCATGTTGAAATAGGAACCGTAACCGGACAGGCGCAATCGGGAAATCCTAAGCCGCGTTTATTTCGTTTAGTTCCAGATGAGGCCGTTATTAATCGTATGGGATTTAATAATCACGGCGCAGCAACGGTCGCCGCGCGTTTAGCCGCACGTTATGCCGCGCGTCGTCCAGCATGTGTGTTAGGTATTAATTTGGGAAAATCGAAAGTAGTCGAATTGGCGGAAGCGCTGAGTGATTATGAAGTCTCATTGCGTGCGCTTGGCGCTCTGGCCGATTATGTGGTGATTAATGTTTCGAGTCCCAACACGCCGGGTTTACGTGATTTACAAGGTGAAGCGCATTTACGGCCACTCTTAAACGGTGTGCGTAAGACCTTGGATGGAGTTGCTGCTGGTAAACCATTATTGCTGAAAATTGCGCCGGATCTCAGCGATGCGGGAATTGACGCAGCGGTTGATGTCGCCCTAGAAACTGGCTGTAATGGTTTAATCGCGACGAACACCACCATCACGCGATTAGGACTCACCACGACTGCCCAACGTGTGGATCATATCGGTGCAGGCGGATTATCAGGTGCGCCTTTACGCCAACGGTCGACGGCGGTCCTGGCACGTGTTGCTCGCCGTGTGTTAGCGGTGCCTGCGAATAAACAGATACCCATCATTGGCGTTGGCGGCGTTGATAGCGCAGCGGCAGCCTGGGAAAAATTGAGTCACGGTGCGACCTTGGTGCAGGTCTATAGTGCGATGGTTTATCGTGGGCCTGGGTTAGCGAGTACGATTAACCGTGGATTAGTGCGCTTGCTGGCACAGCACGGACTCACGTCGATATCTCAGGTTATTGGCCGCGCGCTGTAATCGTGGTCGTGACCATGCGATCAAATGCGCTGGTCAACTGGGCAAGTGGTAAGGTATTGAGACAGACATTAACCTGACAACGTTTAAATTGTTTCGTGCCGTGGCAAAACTGACAGGGCGCACTACCCAGTATGATTTCAATTGGTCCAGGGCCACGAGGGGCAAACAAGGCGGGATCGGTAGGCCCAAATATCACTACTAATGGACAGCCAACCGCTGCGGCAATATGAGCTGGTCCGGTATCAACTGACACGGTGGCATAGGACGCGGCCAAAACGCTGGGCAATTCCGTTAACGGTACACGTCCGGTCCAATCATGAAGTCGCGAGCGTTTCGCTGGCGCGACCGCCGCGATGATGGCTTGCGCATCACGGTGTTCAGGTTTCGAACCATGTAAGACAACGGCATCGGCGTGATCGTGCGTAAACAGGTGTTCAATAAAGGCGCTCCACTGCGTTGGAGAAAGACCTTTCAGATTTGGTTGGCGGCGAAACCATCGATGGGTGAGCGATGACCCCGCTTGCAGTGCGACTACTCGCTGACCGAGCGGAGCGAGGCGAGCAGCCGCCTGTGAACGCGCGGCTTCAGTCACCTGCAATCGCGGCAGGGAATCATAGTCATCAACCGGAAATCCACCGAAGACCAACGCATTTTTATTCGCATCAACATTGTGTCGCGGTGCGCCTGGAATAGTGCGTGAGATAAAACGCACTGTGGCACGACCGCGCCAGGTATCGACCCAGGCTAAAATGGCAGGGTTTTCACCTTTAAAGGCGATGATTTCATCATAATCGCACGCTGCTAATGTTTGCGCGACGCGACGTCGTTCACTGCCGTCCAGTAAAACACCAACTAATCCGCCACGATTCGGATTGGCTAAGGTATGGATCGTTCCCACCGCTGGTTGTCCATTGAGTAACGGCACGCCCCATGGCCGCACCAGTAAATCGACGGTGCTGTCGCGCCCTAAATGACGAATAATTGGCGTAAAAATCACCAAATCGCCTACTCGTGCAAAATAGACCAACAAGCGCCGCATGGGGCGCTACTGTTGAGCGTATTTATGCTTTGCCAATGGCCTTTGAGATGCTTGCTGGGTGGAATGTGGGCCGTGCATCAGCTCGGTTAGGTCGCGGCAAAAAAATCATCCGGAGCTGCAGGGGTCTACTCCACTAGTGGCATCATCACCTGGAAACTACATAGTTCGCGCCCATGACGACAACCCTGTATCGCCGCCTCGCTCTGTTAACGCAAGGTGGATTGGACATTTACCGCAATAAAACCGCGATGGGCATGCTGCGTTTTCGCCCAGACGATGTGGTTTGCGTGATTGATGCCAAACATGTGGGACAAGATTTGCAAACGCTGACCGGGGTCGGTGCGGGAATTCCGATTGTGGGCTCAATTGATGAGGCCGTTGCCCTGGGCATTGAATGGCTGGTCATTGGTGTTGCGACGCCGGGTGGGACTTTGCCAGACGAGATTAAAGTGCAGGTCTATGATGCGATTCGTCATCGCATCGGTATTATTTCTGGTCTTCATGAAAGTGTAAATGGTGATCCGAATTTAGTCAGCTTGGCCGCTCGCTATGCTGTTGAATTGGTGAATTTACGTAAATTGCCGATTGAAGATTGGCATATTGGAAAAGCGCAAGCGCGTCACACCACTGCCTTTCGTGTTTTAGTCGTAGGTACCGACGCGAATATTGGAAAAACTACGTCGGCATTAGAGTTAGAACGTCATTTGAAAGCGCGCGGAATTAATGCGAAATTCGTGCCGACTGGGCAAGATGGACGGTTAATTACTGGGCATGGTGTTTGTATCGATCGGGTGATTGGTCATTTTGCCAGTGGCGTTGTCGAGAAATTAGTCTGCAACGAAGCGCGCCACGCTGATATTCTTATTATAGAAGGACAGGATTCGATTTTCTCACCGCCGTATTCAGGGGTGTCGCTCGCCTTATTGCATGGCAGTTGCCCAGACGCGATGATTTTATGTCATACTCCGACGCGCACACTCTTGCGTCATACCGATATTCCCATTCCACCGTTGCAGACGTGTCGTCGTTTATATGAGGAATTGTTGGCACCATTGCATCCCGGAAAAGTTATTGGCATTGCACTTAATACGATGGGCATGGATGCGAAAGATGCGCTTGCGGCATTAGGTGAGAGTAGCAAAGCGACCGGTCTGCCTACTGCGGATGTGGTGCGACCAATGTCGGGACATGATGGCTGTCGCGTCTTGGCGGATGCTGTGCTGGCAGCGTGGGAAGCGCACTGTGCTCAGACCAAATCAGTGAAGCCGATTAAAGCAGAAAAATCTACTAAGTCAGCGAAATCAAAAAAATCCGCCGCGCGATCAATTCGTGACGTGGGCAAATCGGCGAAGTAACAGCTACGATCTGATGCCGGCTGATGTTGATAGAGACATCAGCGTTTCACCATGCTATGGATTTGCGCACAAATGCCCGGTAGTCGGCAGTAGTCGTCGGCATGGCTCGCGCTAGCCTCATGCAGTGAGTCGAACTATGCCACATAATGACCGATTTATGAAGCCGTTGTTTTCCATGATGTTTGCTGTCGCCCTGTGGCCAGTCGTCATGGGTTCCCTGGTGGCTGGCGATGCTGATTACGCGTTGTCCCATTTACCCCCCGTGCCGCGTTCTAAGCCGATAAAGCTCGATAGCCCAATGGTCTTGAAAGAATTCGCTCCTGGTGTGCAGGTTGCTATTGGACAGGCAGTGGGGCTGACCGGCACTTTGTTAATGGATCAAGGTCCCGTCGACGGCTTAGAGGTCTTGGCTTGTTTGGCCACGGGAAAAACACATGAAAGTTTAGTGCGCTTGGATGCCGCTAGTGGTCAACTGGTTAAAGCCGCATTTCTTGCTGCGCTGGGCTTGAAAGACGGCATGCCTGCATCAGAAGGCAGCGGCATTCCTGGGCGAGGTGTACCAGTGCGTGTGGAAATAGAATGGGAGCCATTGGACCAACCAGGGACGTGGTTCAGCATCGATGTCAGTTGTATGATTCGTGATCGTATTACCGATCAGAGCTATCCATCACTACCGTTTATTTTTACCGGCAGTCGATTTTTGCTTATTGATGAAACGGCGCCAGACGGCCGTCCGGTTAAGCAAGAGCGCTTCATGTTGGATAATACCAAAAGCGTCATTGATATCGTCGATGAGCCAGATGCTTTATTTGCCAGTCCATCTCCTGGGGCAAACTTCGATAAACATTTTGAGGTCAATAGTGGCATCAGCCCGCCCGCCAACAGCAAGGTGCGATTGCTCTTTACGAAGACGACCTTGCCGCTGACCTTATCCATGGACGCTGGTGGGGTGTTGTTGGCCGCCGGACAGCCGCTCAATGATCAAGCGTTGCAGCAAGTGCTCGCTAAACATTATGGCCAAGGAGCGACGCCCAATCATCGCGCGGTTGGTGTGATGGTTGAGGCGGCCACAGCGCGCGAACACGATATCGCTGCTCGCAGCCGCATTCTGGCCGCCGCTGCGGTGGCGCAGGTTTGGGTGGTGCCGATATTTAGCCTGACGGATAAAGCGCCCTAAATCCGCGAATTCGCCTAAATACCGAGTTGAAAGGGGTCGGCGCGCTATTGGTGCGTCTGGTTTCCTTGTTGTCCGAGCCCGTGGCATAACACCCCGTGTGCTGTCGCCCTCTCCAGCACTTGCACCATCAGCCCACTATTGCCACAGTAAGAGCGAAAACCGCACGGGGATAGTCGTATGATCACGATGGAAGAACTTTTACGCACGATGGTGGAGCGTGGTGGGTCGGATCTGCATTTATCAGCAAATTCGTTGCCTCGTGTGCGGGTCGACGGCGCGCTTGCGGAATTGCCGGGCACTGAGGCGTTGCCGCCAGAGCACACCAAAAAACTTATGTACTCAGTGCTCGACAGTCAGCAGATCGCTCGCTTCGAGCAAGACTGGGAATTGGATATGAGTTTTGGCTTGGCAGGTGTGGGCCGTTTTCGTGTCAATGTTTTCATGCAGCGTGGTGCTGTCGGCGGTGTGTTGCGTACCATTCCATACGAAATTTTTAATTTTGATCAATTAGGTTTGCCGAAAGAAGTGTGTACGAAATTGTGCCAATTACCCAAAGGTTTAGTATTGGTGACGGGCGCCACTGGATCAGGAAAATCGACGACGTTGGCAGCGATGATCGATTTTATTAACGCGACCATGCAAGATCACATTATTACCATCGAAGACCCGATTGAGTTTGTGCATCGCAATAAAAGTTGTTTGGTTAATCAACGCGAAGTTGGTACTGATACGCAGGGTTTTAATCACGCGCTTCGCCGCGTTTTACGTCAGGATCCGGATGTCGTGTTGATCGGTGAAATGCGTGACAAAGAAACCATCGAAGCGGGATTAACCTTGGCTGAAACCGGCCACTTAACCTTTGCTACACTGCATACCTCATCAGCGGTTGAAACGATTAATCGTGTTATTGACGTATTTCCCGCGTTCCAACAAAATCAAATTCGCACTCAGTTAGCATTCGTGTTGGAAGGCGTGTTCTGTCAGCAACTTTTACCAAAAATGAATAGTCGTGGTCGGGCGATGGCGGCGGAAGTCATGATTCCCAATTCCGCCATTCGAGCTCTGATCCGCGATGATAAATGTCATCAAATTATGTCGCATATTCAAACCGGCGCGAAATTGGGCATGCGCAC
>CANETI010000172.1 GCA_947440715.1 Planctomycetota bacterium
AAGTAGCTACGGCACGATTGGCCAGCAACATACATTCTTCAATTAACTGATGAGAAATATCCGAAGTCTCTTGCGCAATTTCAACGGGCTGGCCATTAACATCTAATTTAAAACGATGTTCCACTGAAAATAAATTTAACGCGCCAGCTTTTTCACGCGCTCGTCGCAGCCCCTGGGCAATGTCGCCCGTTTGCCGCAACACGTCCACGACATCACGCGGCCATTTATTTTCACCAGCACGGCCTTCCAACACATCCAACGCTTCTTCATAGGTAAAGCGATGACGCGAACAAATCAGCGTTTCCGCCATGCGCGTATCAACTAAACGCAATTGTTTATCCAAGGTCAAAAACGCCGACAGGCAGTAACGCTCTTTATTCGGCACCAAACTACAGAGACCATTCGACAGCGTTTCTGGCAACATCGGAATCACGCGATTCACCAAATAGCAACTGGTCGCACGCTCAGCCGCTTCCTGATCAATCGGAGAATGTTGCGTCACGAAATGGCTAACGTCAGCAATATGGACACCCAAGACAATACGGCCTTGCGCATCGCGTTCTAAACTAATGGCGTCATCGAAATCTTTGGCCGTCGCTGGATCAATGGTGAAAACAAGTTTTTCGCGTAAATCTTCGCGATTGCCTAAAGGGAAACGGTCTTTGTACGCGGCTGCTTGTTCTTCCACTTCAGCGGGAAAAGCCCCTGGTAATCCATGTGCTAAACACACATAACGAAAATCAGTTACTTCGGGCGATTCGTCGCTCAAAATGCGTGTCACATTAACACCGGCTGCGCCGGTTGGATCCACTTCAACTGTTCCCACCACGCGCTTACCGGCTTGATAAGCTTTGGTGAAACCGGGATAGGTCGTGAGCACTGGCATCTCGCCTTCGCGGCGATTATCGCACACCAAGACCATGCCGCCCGGCTTGAAATTAACCGTACCCACCACTTCGCGACCCGTTTTGCGTAAAATACGCGTAATCAGCGCTTGGTTATCTTCCCCAATTAATGCCTGCGCCACGTCCCCAGCACCAGCACCAATGGTGTAATGCGGATGGACCGGAACTAATTTACCATCGGGAAAACGTGCTTGTAATTTACCCGCCGTGTCATTTTCCAAAACTACGGCGAATTCGCCATCCGTACCGGATACTTGATAGCGGCCTGGACGGACTTCTAAAACTTTACCTTGTTCAACCAGCTTGCGCATGGTCACGGCCAAATCACGGCCATGCACTTCGCCGCCGATATTTGCTGCTAACTGCGCGGCCGTTGCCCCACCTTTGATCGTTTGCAGGCGATTCAGTAAGCCATCGCCGTCGCCAGCCTCAACTGGCTCACGAGTGCGTCGGGTTGATGGGGTACGCATCCCCTGTCCGATACGACTTTTGACATAATCTTTGGCAGACCAGTTGTCTGACGCCCCGCTGGACTTTCCCCGCTGTTTGGCCATCGTGCGAATTCCTTTCAGGAGTCGGCTCGTCTCCGACGGGATGCAGCACACGCTGCGCAACCGTCCTGTCCAGCCCCCTCTGCAAGCGCAGCCCCCCTGCACGAATGATGCCCACCTCCATGACGATGCTCCTCCTATGATGCGCGGCCAATTGCCCGCTACCGATCAACTCTTGGCCGCCCTCACTGTGGCGCGCCTGGGTAGTTTTACCAAGGCAGCGCAAGAACTGGAACTGAGTCAGCCGGCCCTGAGCCGCCAAGTCATGGGATTAGAGCGCTCTTTGGGCGTCAAATTATTTGAGCGCATTGGCCGTGCCGTTCGCCTGACCTCGGGCGGTGAAGAATTAGTCGGTCGTGCCGGCCCGTTATTGGAAGAATTATCGCGCGTCACCAGCAATCTCTCCGCCGCCAATGGCACCTCTGCCGGACGCGTGCGCTTAGGCGCCAGCGAATCAGTCGCGGTGAATTCACTACCA
The DNA here is from genome assembly GCA_947440715.1 of Planctomycetota bacterium. Taxonomy (GTDB): domain Bacteria; phylum Planctomycetota; class UBA11346; order UBA11346; family UBA11346; genus BOG-1363. The sequence continues at coordinate 1,935 of CANETI010000172.1, forward strand.
TCGATCCTACGCCCATATTTATTGGCCAACCGCCGAGTAAACCTGCGCCTCATCTGCCGCACCAGCGAACGTCTGCCAGAAATGGTCGCCAGCGGCGAACTCGACTTAGCCGTCTGCGCCGTCGAATTCGATCCGCCTGGCTTAGCCTGCAAACGTTTATGGGAAGAAGAATTAGTATTGGTGTTACCGGTCAACCACAGCAGCCGTAGCCGCGCGATTGAAAATTATACCAACGAAGAGTTTATTTTATTGCCACCAACCACGGTCACGCGCCGCCTGTTGGACCGTGCACTCGCTGATAAAAGCATCGAATTAAAAGTCGCACTCGAACATGACAGCCCCGAAGTCATCAAAGCGATGGTTTTAGCCGGACTTGGCCTCGCCATTCTGCCAGAACCCTGCGTGCGCAAAGAAACCCGCCGAGGCGAATTAGCCGCTTGGCCGTTTAGCGACATGCGCGTCGTGCGCCAAATTGTTGCCCTGACTGATCCCCGTCGCCAACCGTGGCCGGTGGAAACCGCGCTGTTGGATGCGTTGGGGAGATACGGCAGATAGACGTGAAGTCCGGAAGTCCATCTGAGTCCGGAAGTCCAGAAGTCCGGAAGTCTCGCCATGTTGTTGAGTGATTTTGTGCACGGACGATTATTGGTGCTGCTGCAGAAAGGCTGGGGCCAATATTGGCAACAGCATTTTTTGTAGCCGCTCAGGTAATCGTCCAATTAATATTAATTAATGATCACGCGGGACTTCCGGACTTCCGAGGGCTTCCAGACCATTGCGAACTCGTCCCCTCCCTCAATGCTCCGCGCCCATGCGCAACATCCTTCTCGCCATCATCATTCCTCTCATTGCACTCAGTTTTACTGGCTGTTTGCGCGGCAAGAAAAAGGCACCAGAGGTTAAACCGGTCACCAAAGATTATAACCGACCATTAGCTCCAGGCGAGCAAGCCTTAGTTGAAGTCGATATGGCCAATGTGCCCGACCTCGCCCTAACCAGCGATCAACGGGTGCAATTGCAGCAAGCGATTGCCAATAGTTTAAAATATCTCAACACGGGCAGTTCCAGTTTAAAATATCCCGTTGGTAGCATCACCAAAGATCGTGTGGTTCGCAGCTTACACGCACTGGCTGAATTATTGCAAAACACCACCGACTCACAGCAATTTAACGCCGCGCTCAAATCTCGCTTTAGCGCTTTTATGAGTGTCGGATTTGACCGTAAGGGCGGCGTTCTATTTACCGGTTACTACACCCCGATCTTTAATGCCAGCACCACCCCAGACGGCACCTATCGTTATCCCCTGTATAAACGCCCTGCGGATTTGGTGAATGGCGCAACCCAAGATGACATCGCCATGCGTCGTCTACCAGACGGCACCATGACTCCTTACCCAGCTCGCGCCGAATTAGAAACCAGCGGCGAATTACGCGGACAAGAACTGATTTATTTCGCCGACCCGTATGAAGCCTACATCGTCGAAGTCCAAGGCTCAGCCAAAGTCATCCTGCCCAACGGCAGCATGATGGAGGTCGGTTTCAACGGCACCAACAATCACCGTTATCACCCCATCGCCATGGATTTGGTCAATGAAGGCAAATTGCGCAAAGAAGATCTCAACCTCGCCAACGTGCGCAAATATTTCCAAGAGAATCCACAAGATTTAGTCGCCTACCGTCAACGGAACCCACGCTTTATTTTCTTCACCCAGGTCAAAGGCGGCCCCTTCGGCAGTTTAGGACAGCCAGTCACGACTGATGTCTCAGTCGCCACTGATAAGAGCATCTTCCCCCCAGGCGCCGCGTGTTTAGTTGACACGACTGCTGCCACCACCAATGGTCGCCAAGGCACCTACGCCGCATTACGCCTCGACCAAGACACCGGCGGCGGCATCCGCGCCGCTGGCCGTTGCGATCTGTATATGGGCGAAGGCGACGGAGCTGAGCAGCGCGCGGGGAATCAATTTGCGGAAGGGAAGATGTATTATTTGTTGTTGAAGGAATGATGTCGGACTTACTTTAGACGGAATTTTGATGTCCGATGTCCGATGTCTTGCGTGATTGATGATTAATGGCAGGTGAGCGGTTCCTGTGCGGCTTCAGAAAGGCTGAAGCCACTCGATGGCTGATACTTTAATCATTTAAATTGGCTCCAGCCTTTTTGCAGCAGCAAGAAAGCTAGCCGTATAAGCCATAACTCATCAATATGGCAGGACATCGGACATCGGACATCGGACCTAAGAAATTCACCGTCCCGATTCATCAAACCGCAACAACCTTCCCGCATTCGCCATTACCGCGAGCGTACCTAAATTATGCAGCATCACGGCGGCGACAGGTCCATATAATTTCATCGCCGCGCCTGCGATAATGACGATCGTCCAACCAAGACCAATTAAAACATTAACGTTAATCGTTTTGCGGCAGTGACGACTCAGACGAATACAACTGCCTAAACGCCGTAGATCATGCGACATTAAAACTAAATCACTTGAGGCCATGGCGACATCGGTGCCACCAACGCGGCGACCGCTGGCATCGAGTCCGCCCATGGCGATGCCGACGGCTCCGGCCTTCAGCGCTAGTGCATCGTTGACGCCGTCACCAATAACCAACGGATGGCGGCCAGCTTTTAGCTCACGTAAAACACAGTCTAATTTTTGTTGCGGCAACACATCGGCTTCAACGTGATCAATGCCTAATTGTTTAGCAATCGCTTCCGCCACCACGCGGCGATCGCCGGTCACCATAATTTGATGTGATAAACCTAACGCGCGTAAATCGGCCAAGGCTTCGCGTGCTTCTGGTTTTGGTTCGTCCGACAACAACAGCCAGCCAACGCACTGTCCAGCAACACCCAAGGCGACCAAAGGGCCATCATGGACAGGCATATTGGGAACCACGATACCCTGTTCACTCAAGAACGTCGCGCGACCCAACACCACGTTACGACCATCAGGCAAGGTTGCCGTCACCCCTTTGCCGCTGATTTCTTGGACATTGGTCAAGGCCAAGCGATCTGCTTGCGTTACGCCAGCCGCCACGGCTTGGCTAACGGGATGCGTGCTGACAGCGCCCACGCTGCCCGCTATCCGCACCCACGACTGATCATCGTCAGCGACGACGTTTACCACGCTGTGCAACGACAAATGACCTTGAGTCACGGTGCCGGTTTTATCTAATATTAACGAATCAACATCAGCGAGTTCTTCAAGAAAAGCCGTGCCTTTGACTAAAATACCATGACGACCGGCTACTGCTAAAGCCGCAATCGCCGTTGCTGGTGCGGCCAATACTAAAGCACAGGGACACGAGGCGACTAATACGCCCATCATCGCTGCCACCGACCCAGTAAGCAGCCACGTCGCCGCTGCAAACAAAAGGACCGTGATTAAATACGGTTGGGCGTAGCGTTCCAGCAATCTTGTTACCGGTGGCTTGGCGCGTTCTGCATCGCTGAGTAACGCCACGACTTTACCCAACGTGGTGTCGTTACCAACGCTGGTGACTTCGACCACTAAACGTCCCTGCTGATTAATCGTTCCCGCGTAGACCGCATCACCGGCAGCAACTTCGACTGGTACTGATTCGCCCGTAATTGGCGCCGTGTCGATGCTCGACGAACCTTCGCGCACCACGCCATCAGCGGGACAGCGATCGCCTGGGCGTAATTCTACACGCATGCCAATAGCTAAACTATCGACCGGAATTTCTACGACCGAACCATCCGTCTGACAACGCCGCGCATGCGTCACGCTTAAACGACCAATCGCGGCAATCGCTTCACGCGAACCCAGTAAACTACGTTCTTCGAGCACATGACCTAACACCATCGCCAATGGCACTAATGCAGCGGTTTCTAAATCGCCAACGACCCACGCCGCAATCAATGCGACAGCCACTAATTGATCAGTAACGCCATGCAACGACGGCTGACGTAAACTGCGCCAGGCTTCTTGCAACACCGGAA